>CAYJDW010000001.1:0-60809 GCA_964368985.1 uncultured Myxococcales bacterium
ATCACATCCTGGGGCTGGAGCAGGTCCCAAGGGTATGGCTGTTCGCCATTTAAAGCGGTACGTGAGTTGGGTTCAGAACGTCGTGAGACAGTTCGGTCCCTATCTGCCGTAGGCGCAGGAGATTTGAGGGAAGCTGACTTTAGTACGAGAGGACCGAGTTGGACGAACCGCTTGTGAACCGGTTATCACGCCAGTGGTACAGCCGGGTAGCTATGTTCGGACGGGATAACCGCTGAAAGCATCTAAGCGGGAAGCCTCTCCCAAGATGAGATCTCCCGAGGTAAACCCTCCTAAAGACCCCTTGTAGACTACGAGGTGATAGGCTAGGGGTGGAAGTGCAGTAATGCATGAAGCTGACTAGTACTAATAGGTCGTGAGGTTTAGTATCTCCAGGAAGGCCAAGGTTAATGCGTTAACTTTGGTGAAGCGTTTCACAGCAAACAAGATTTTTACAGATTTATCTAATGATATAAAGTTTTTCGGTGGTTATAGCGGCGGGGTCACACCCGATCTCATCTCGAACTCGGAAGTTAAGTCCGCCTGCGCTGATGGTACTGCACGTTGCACGTGTGGGAGAGTAAGACGCCGCCGAATTTTGTTTTTTTAGCCCTCTACGAAAGTAGAGGGTTTTTTTTTGGTTTTTTTCTGGTAGAGACTCAAGCTCTTTATGGGAAAAAACATGGATAAAATTGACTTGGAACCGCTGCCTGATGTTGATGATTTGGCTAAAATTGGCGCACATTGGGGACTCGAAAATTTTCACTTTATTAGAAAAATGGAAAATATTGTCTACTCCTGTGACCGGGGTGGTGAAAAACTATTTTTGCGCCTCACCTCGCCGCTTCGTCGCTCCAAAGATGAGATTAAGGCTGAGCTTGAGTGGATAGATTTTCTACGAATGGAAGACGTATCCGTCGTAAGTCATTTAAGAAATATTCAGGGAGATCTTAGTCTCACTGTCTATGTTGATGGTCGGCAATTTGAAGCCTGTGTTTTCCGGGAAGTCCTGGGTGATCACCCGACCAAGAAAATATTTCAGAATGAGAAATTTCTTTTTGACCTTGGGGTGTTGTTAGGAAGGATGCATCAAGCCTCAATGAAATATTCCGGGCAGCACATGAGAGAGAACTGGTACGAGGAGCGCGGCCTGCGTCATGCGCAGGAAGCAGCGCGTGCTTCCAAAAATACCGCACTTAAAGATCAGCTGGAAAAAGCCATGGAATGGATGAATAATTTATCGATTTCAAAAGAAAATTATGGATTGATTCACGCAGATTGTGGCCCTTCAAATTTATTTATTCAGGCGGATGGAGCAATTTCGGTGATCGATTTTGATGATAGTTGTTATCACTGGTTTGCTTTCGACTTGGCCGTCGTGATTTATTCGATGGCTTTGAATTCTTCTCATGACCGATTTGATGCAACGGAGCAAACTTGGCTTCAGAATCTTTTATCGGGCTATAGATCTGTTCGAGCTCTGAGTGAAATTGATGACAAACTAATACCTCGCTTTATTGATTTTGCGTGTTTAAGAATGATTATTTGGATCGAATATCACGAAAATTTGCACACCTTTGGCGATGAAGTTTTGCCTGGGGTGAAAAAGATTAAGCAGTGGGCGACTAGGCGAGTATCTGAGTTGTCTTACTAGCAATCAAAAAGTTTATTGGGTGCTGAATATAAATATAGGCCACGAAGCTAGATCTGCGAAGAGCTTATCTGGGGCATCGCAATTTTAAAAATAATCGCTGGGTTGTTAGCACAACAAAGCACAGGGTAAAATATCGTGAATAGTTTGAGTAGAAAAAATTTTTGTGGCCTTGATTTCGGCACATCGAACTCATCAATAGGCTTCATCACGGATGATGAGCCCATGCTTGCGCAGTTTGAGGGAAGAGAATATATTCCTTCAGCGATTTTTTTTGATCATGATTCACCCGAGCCATTGTTTGGGAATCTGGCGATTGAGAAATATATTGATGGATGCGAGGGGAGAATGATTTGGTCCCCTAAAAATGCTCTCGGCTCGTCGCTGATTTCAGAGAAGACTCAGATTAAAGATACATTTATGTCTTTTAAAGACATAATTGCGCTTATTGTAAAGAATCTTAAAAACCATTGTGAAACGCAAGCACAAGCCGAGATGCATAATGTTGTTGTGGGGCGTCCGGTTTTTTTTAATGATAATGACACTTATTTAGATAACCTGGCCCAAAATGCTGTTAGAGAAATATTAAATGATGTTGGTTTTAATAATATTGAATTTGAGTTTGAGCCAATAGCGGCGGCTATTCACTATGAGCAATCTATAAACAAAGAAGAGCTTGCTCTCGTTGTTGATATGGGCGGAGGAACTTCAGATTTTACAGTGGCTAAGCTTGAACCGGCCACGAAAATGGCTGGGAAGGATCGAAAGAGCAATATATTGTCGGTCGGTGGTATTCATGTTGCTGGGACAGATTTTGATCGGCAATTGAGCTTAAAAACTCTGATGCCTGAGCTTGGGCTTGGAGCACTTTATAAAAGCTTAGAGGGGAGCTGGTTGCCGGTGCCTGCTGGGATCTTTCGTGATTTAGCGACTTGGCATAAAATTGGATTTTTATATAACAATAAGAATATTTCATATATAAAATCTAAAATATTTACCTCTGACTGCCCTGCAAAATTTGAACGGATGTTGGAAACTTTAGAGAAGCGACGTGGACATTATTTGGCCAGGCTCGTTGAGAAGGCGAAAATCAACTTGAGTGATAGTGAAACGTCTCTTTTGACTACCCAGGAAATTCGCCCGGAAATTGTGCGAGAAATTACTAAAGCCGAATTTGAATTATCCATTGAAGAGTTGATTCAGCAAATTGCTAAAATTATATCGGTCACGATAGAAGATGCTGGTGTTTCTCCTGGCGATATTGACGCGATTTTCATGACCGGTGGTTCTTCGCTCATCCCTGCCGTGAGAAAAAGCATTTTTTCGCTCATGCCAAATGCCCGGCTGATTGAGGGAGATAAATTTGGGAGCGTTGCGATGGGGCTTACGATTTCGGCGCGGGAAAAATTTGCCTAGGGTTTTTTGATGTAAAGAATAGAGTTCTAGGGCTGCACTAAGCCTTAATTGAGTTTTGTGTGCAAAATAATCTGAATTCTTCAAGCATGGTGGGCCTTATCGATTTCGTTTCTGAGAGAGGAGAGTTGAGTAAGGAAGTTCTCAAGGCATCATCTTACAGGGAGAAGAGTTCAATTATTAAGAATGAGAATATGATTTTAGAATTTGGCGACGTGGCGTTTTCATTAATATGTTTAGCAAACACCCTGGAAATAGACCTTCGGGAAGCCTTGGAATTGGCCGTGAAAAAATATGAAAAGCGTCTGAGAGAGAAAAATAGTATTTCATCTTAATTGCAACTTTAGACGAACAGCCATGAGGCTGGTTTAACTGTCTTTCAATGCGTATAAGATTTATCTACTAGTTAATTAGTTGACAGGCGAGCGGTGTTTGTGTAGCTACTAATTAAATAGTAGGAGATTCGCTATGGCACGTCCGAGGCAACCGGGATTAACCGAAAACGAACTGGAAGTAATAAAATTATTGTGGGCTTCAGCGCCGCTGACTGTGGCTGAAATTAGAAATAAATTAGTGAAGAATCCCTTACCTGCCTATACCTCGCTTCTGACCCTTGTTCAGGCGATGGAAAAGAAGGGATATCTAAGGCACGAAAGTAATGGGAAGGCATATCATTATTTTCCTCTTCTCAAGCAAGACAGTTTTTTGACGAGTGAAATCAAGAGAATTTCTAAACGCCTTTTTGGTGGCAGCCCGGGAAAATTGGTTTTGAACTTGGTTGAGAGTGAGCAACTTACGGCTCTAGAGATCGCTTCATTGAAAAAACTATTGGAGGAAAAATAATGACCTGTTTTTCCTACCTGGTGCTCTTGTTTCTCCTATCGATGCTAAATTTTGTGACGGTCATTTGGGTTTGGTTATTTGATTTTTTTTCCACTAGAACTTTGCATAAGATTCGTATTTTAAAAATTGGCTTGATCTTGCTTGTGTTGTCAGCCCTAGCCGGGGGGACATTGGCGACGCTTTCTTTACCAGCTCCAGTTTTCGAAATTAGGACTAACCCCTTCTTAATGCCAGTTGAAAAAATTGCTTCTTGGCAAGGCTCGAGTGAAGAACTTGATTATTGTTGGGTATTATTTCTTATTCATGTTTCAATATTTAGCTTTCTTCTCGTTCGCATTGCATATGCGTATTTCTCGACGAAGGTACTCCTTAAAGATTCAAAAGGCGTATTAATTAATGGGCAACATGTTTGGCTTAATAAAAATTTAAGCGCCCCGCTTAGTTTTGGGATCGCCGGGAAAATTTATGTTCCCGAGAACATCGAGAGGAGTCTAGGCAAAAGAAAAACAGAGATGGCGCTTGCTCATGAAAGCGCCCATATAGAAAATCACGATACAGTGTGGAAATTAGTTTCGTTAATAGTGCAATCTTTCCTATTTTTTGCCCCGTGGGCCTATATTTTTCATAAAAAATTCATGCTCGAAATTGAAACCCTTTGTGATGAAATAGCGCGGAAAAATACCCAATCAGACCCTAAAGAATACGGCAGCTTTTTGCTCTCGATGGCTGCTCGAAAATCAACTAATTTTATCTGTACCAACCTGATCGACCGAACCTTAAAAAGGAGAATTATCGCCATGAAAAAATTGACAAACTATCGCCCTATTCTTACTTCTATCGCATGTTTTACCCTGATTTTACTCAGCGGATTAAGTGTCGCTGCAATAGCGGGACCGCTATCTTTGGATGACGACATTACTATTTCTTCAGAAGTATTTTTTGATGGTCAGCTCATTTCGAACCCAGTTCTTAAGACGAAGCTAAATCGAGAAGGGCGCATAGAAATTGGTGATAAAGATCGAAGAAAGGTTTTCATAATGTCTGTAATACCTTCTGTTTTCTCAAAAGGACAACTTAAACTTATATTTAATGTTGAGGCCAAAGGACTATTTAAGGCCCAACCCTATATTGTGCTAAACCCCAATCAAAAAGGAGTCATTAGTATAAAGACTGATTCTGGTAAAATACTTGAACTTCGGACGGTCGTAGATCTCCTGACAAAGTCAGCAAAATAATTCTTAAATCTGATTTTAAGTTCTTATTGATGGATCATGATGAGTTCGGTAAACTAGGTAGCGCTTCAATTTTTAGCTTCAGTCCAAAGCACTAACATTTCCTCCGGACTCATCATTTTCAACTTTTCTTCACCGCCAGCGAGTTTCAACACCAAAGCGAAGCGGGCGAGAAATTTTTCGTTGCCACGATGCAGGCAAAGTTCAGGATCAAGACCGAGATGACGGGCTGTTTGAGCGATTGCATGAAGTAGATCTCCCATCTCTTCAGCAGCATGCTCACTATTATTATTATTCACCGCCTCTTTCAATTCTTGGAGCTCTTCGCTGATTTTTTTAAAAGCATCATCGGCAATCTGCCAATCAAAGCCTAGGCGGCCAGCTTTTTCGCCGATTTTTGCGGCCCTTGATAGAGCTGGCTGACTCTTCGCGATCGAATCAAAGATACCATGTTGCTTTTCTTTGTTTTCAGCCTCTTTGATAGCGTGCCAAAAGGGATTTCCTGAAAGGGCAGGGTCCCTTTCTGTAGTGGCAAAAATATGCGGATGTCGACGAATCATTTTTTTAGCAATGCTTTGCGCAACGTCGTCGAAAGAAAAATGGCCCAACTCCGATTGTATCTGTGCTTGAAAGACTACTTGAAAAAGTACATCACCTAGTTCTTCCTTGTGATTAGATAATTCACCTGCGCTAGGATTTTCCTGAATATTATCAATGGCATCAATCAGTTCGTAGGCTTCTTCTAAGAGATATTTTTTGAGGCTCTGCAGGCTTTGTTGCCGATCCCAATCGCATCCATCTTTGCTGCGTAAGGTCTGCATAATGTCTAGAAGTTGAAATATTGAATTGGTCATTAAAAACTCCTCTAGAATCCGCATACAGGGAAAATTTCGAACTCTGAAGAGAGGTATCAAATTGGAGTAAGTCCACCTAAGAAAAAGCCGAAGAGGCGCGACCGCCTCTTCAGCTACGGTATTAGAATATCGCTTATAAATGGGAAGGCGTATGTGGATTATTTGGCGTATGTGGTGAATCTGGAAGACACTTTTTGTTGCATTTTTTGCAACCGAAAGCACAAAAGTTCCATGCCGACATGAGTGCTGAAATGACTATCGCCGACCATGTTTTCCAAGCGGGTACTTCGACACCATTTACCAGCACCTGATTATCCATGAAATAGCAAACCAAATAGCCTATTGCCATGAGTGCAAATAGGATTCCGGAGATGAGCTGAGCCATTTGACCGCAACGACAATGGTGATGGTTCGCATTCTGACAATTATTCATAGAGTTATATCCTTTATTATGCATATTTTTATAGTCAGCTATATGCTGATAACAATTATTTAGTAATCAGCCATGGAATCCGCAAAAAAATGACCCTCTATTTTAGACGGCAAATTTGGGTAGAAATTCGAATATTATTATATTTTATCGTTGCTTACCTTTTTTGACTAAATGCATAACATTCCGATTTGGTGTGGAATGCATAGGAAATAGAAGAGTAGACGTGTCTACTTGGGGATATTTTTTAGCTCTTGCCTTAAATCTAAGTCGCAATCGTCGATTGACAATTTTACCCGCCTACATATTATATGCGTGCATACTATACTAAGTCAAAGGTTTATATGTCCCCTAAACCATTCCCCACCAAGTTTGATGCTCCCGAGGAAAGTCTGGGCTTTTTGCTTTGGCGGCTAACGCAAAGTTGGCATCGAAAAATCGTTTTCGCTCTTAAACCATTGGGGCTCACTCATTCCCAATTTGTTCTTTTGGCAGGTAGTGCATGGCTGAAATCTCCAAGTCAGGCTGAACTTTCACGTTTTTGCAATGTCGATATCAATGTTACGTCTCAGGTAGTGCGCACGCTTGAGCGGCGAGGCCTTATTAAACGCGAATACTTGAGGGATGAACGGTCGAAGTGCGTTTGCGTTACCGATAATGGACAAAGAATAATTGAAAAAGCGATTCCGATTGTGGAAGCCACCGATGAGGAGTTTTTTCTGGTTTTAGGCCTAAAACAAAAATCAATGATGGAGAATTTGAAAATTTTGGCGATGAAAACGGATAAAGGTGAGAGATGAAAAATTATTGGATGGCTACCATTTCACATGAGCACGTGAAAAAAGGTGTTAAGGAAGGAATTTTCCAAGTTTGTCACGGGAAAATAGGACCATTGTCGAGGCTCAAAAAAGGAGATGGCATTATTATTTATTCACCTAAGGAGCAATTTTTGGGTAGCGTGCCTTGTCAAAAATTTACCGCTTTGGGGGAGGTGGTAGATGAGGAAATATATCAAGTCGACATGGGTGATGGCTTCACTCCTTTTCGAAGAAGAGTCAGATATGACGAAAAATTCTCAAATGTTCCCATTAAACCTTTAATAAATTCCCTTAGTTTCATAACCAATAAATCCAGCTGGGGCATGGCTTTTCGCTATGGTTTACTCAAAATTCCCAAAGAAGATTTCATCATTATTAGTGGCAATTTTAGAGTTAAAATTACAATGTAGACGCGTCTACTTTTTGGCCTTATGTTTTGAGTGATTTAATAACTCGCTTGACAGGTTTTTCAGTTCAAATTTGGTAAGCTATGGCCAAATATCACGGATAATTCTTACCACATATTTCAAGGATATGTTTATGGAAGACAGTTTGAGTAAAGGCATGCATATAGCTTTACTATGCATGATCGCATTAAGTTATATATCTTGTCATCATCAAGAAATTAGAGGATCGGGCAATTCTGTTACCAAGCAGGTAGAAGTAAATGGGATAAGAAAGATAAGGATAAAAGGCGTAGGCGACCTTTTGCTCACTCAAGCAGAAGAAGAAAACCTACTTATTAAAGCAGATGATAACATTCTACCATATGTAATATCGGAAATTAAAGAGGATGAACTTTTCCTGGGTATAGATGGAAATGTTAGTTTTAGTCCCGTAACGCCATTAGTTTTTAGTATAAATATTAAGGATATTTCCGAAATAGAAGCATTTGGTAGCCTAAATATAGAAATCAAATCTCTTAAAACACAACAGTTGAACATTAATCTAAAGGGCAACACAAAAATTTACGCAAAAATAGCTGTGAAAGAGATAAATGTTACGGCATCAGGGTCAACCAAGGCGATACTTGACGGGAATGCAGATAATCAAACATTTATATTAAAGGGTTCTAATATACTTGATGGAACTAATTTAAGGGGGAAAAATGCAGTTTTAAATGCTTCTGGATCAGCATCCGCTAAATTAAATGTAACTGAAAAAATAGCCGGATCTATTTCTGGGGCCGTAAAAGTTCGATATAAAAATAATCCAACTATAGAGCTAAAAACCTCAGGCGCTTCAAATATAAAAAAGCTCTAAAATAGAGCAGATGCAGCTGCGGTTCCTCCTCAAAAACGGTACCGACAATCGATTTTTATCAGTGCGGACTTGAGAATCGATTTATTTAGTGTAGAAGTTGTGCGGTATAGCAAGGTGTAAATACCTGGTATTGTCTAATGATTTGGGGAAACATTTACACCATTAATAGATTTTAGGATTTATCCAACGATAGAAAGTTTTTCGGTGGTTATAGCGGTGGGGTCACACCCGATCTCATCTCGAACTCGGAAGTTAAGTCCACCTGCGCTGATGGTACTGCACGTTGCACGTGTGGGAGAGTAAGACGCCGCCGAATTTTGTTTTTGCCCTCTATGAAAATAGAGGGTTTTTTTTATTGAAAATGTTGACACATAGTTGGTAAAAATGAATTCGTGGGATTCAAGTTGGCACCATACAATGGAATTAGGAATTATAGCCAATCAGGAATCGATGGAGCGCATTTGTCGACGATAAAATCGAGTGCTTGCTTATTGTTGCGAAAAAATAATAATTTATTGGGGGGGCTCAAAGATAGATTTCTCGAGAGAGAGCACTCGGATTCCTGCGAATAATATCCCCTCACATTCCAAAAAATCTTTTTGCAAAGAAACCATTTCACTGGCTCGTTCACCGATTTCGCCTTTGGAATTGATTACGCGATACCAAGGCAAATCATATTTCTCACTCATAGAATGAAGGATACGCACCACCTGGCGAGCGCCTCGCGGCTGTCCACATATCCGGGCCACTTGTCCATAGGTCATGACTTTTCCATGAGGGATAGATTTAATTATTAACAAGGCTTTGTGGGTGAAATTTTCCATTTCCTGGGCTAGCCTATAGACTGAGGCAGTCAAGCACGATTCGGTCGGAATAAAATACTTCGAGCACAATCTCCGAAATACTTATGGGCCATTGGCGTTTTTGCGCTCCTTTCAGCATCACCAAACTGACAGGTACTCAATTAGATTGTCGGAAAGGATAATTCATTCGTAATTTTCTAGCATTACCTGAACTTAAGACAAAACTTGAAGAAATTATGAGTTCTCTTAAGAATGCTCCCGGTATCAACGTTGAGTGCGCAAGAGCACTATAAATTGACTAAGAGATCTCCGACAAAAAATGCCGGAGTTTGAAAATAATTGCTATTTAATTATTAACGAATAAATCATTGCGATTCCCGAGACGGTCCATTATTAAATTTTCATCAAAAGGGGAATCAAATGCTTAAGCAACGCAAGGATCACCAAATAAAAAAAACGCCCATTTGCGGCGAAATTATTGAGATGCTGACGCGTGAAGAAAATGCTCGTATAAGCATTGCAATGGCCATCGATATTGAGTTTACGCGAGCTCATTTCCATAGAAATTTTGAAGAAATTTATATTGTTTTGGATGGATGGATAAAGCTTCAATTGTATGACCCTGGAATGGAAAAATTTAGCGAGTGCACTCTCCTCGCAGATGAACTTCTAGTAATAGCGCCGGGAGTCCATCATAAAATCAGCAGCGCATCGGAAAAAAATCGTATTTCGATAATCTGTCTTCCAGGCTTTGATCCGAATGACGAGCATCTTTCGGAAATAATTTAGCACTCCGTCAATAGCATTTCTAAATCAATTTCGTCTCGGATGGAGATTCCATAATCTCCGATTAGTGGAATGCTTGGTTCTATTTTTCGAGCAGCTTCCATCGAATTAATCCGAATTCCGCAAATATTAAATCCTCGACGCTGATAGACCGCAAAGCGTGGTACATTCCCTAAAGCTTAAAGTGTTGTCCATTGTCTATCCCAATCAATGCACATTTGTTTTCAGGCTATACTGATGAGCGAATAATGAAAGACAGTAATCATTTTCATGGTTGTAGACACGTCTACTTTTCCTGCTGCGGCTGAAAGCCCATCCACATCTCTCACTTTGCGAGGTTGATAGTTGCATCCTGCTACACGCTAAAGGCACCCATAAAGTGCTCTAATAGGCTCTCTGGTCGGCAATAAGGAATGCCTTAAGGGTATCCTTCCCACTTCGAACGCCAGTGTGCCACGAGCAGCTTAGCCCTGAATCTGTGAGAAAATAAAAATCTTTAGTGCCTGAAGCTGATCTGTTGTGCACGCTTGTGCTCTAACCGCTAACATCCCTCGACGTTTTTGTTTGAAACCGTCTTTGAGAATTTGGACAAAAGAATTGCTGAGGGGGCATGACCATGAACAATGATAATTACACGAAGGTTTTCGCGAGTCGGATTATAGGTGCCTTAGCGCTTCTCACATTGAGTAGTCAGTTAAGCGCAGCCACTATAACGGTAACTGGTACAGGGGATACCATCGCGGTGGATGGTTTTATTACCCTTCGTGAGGCAATCACCGCCGCAAATACTGACGCGATTTCCGGAGATGCACCTGCAGGAAGTGGTGCTGATACCATCGACTTTAATATCGCCGGCGCTCCCGGTACCGTACACACCATTCAACCTGCAAGTGCTCTGCCCACTATCACTGGTGTGCTGACTATTAATGGTTATTCGCAGCCTGGTACCAGTCCTAACAGCTTGGCAAGCGGAAATAATGCCTTTCTTGCTATTGAATTAGATGGCACCAATGCGGGCGCCTCACCGGGACTTAATATCACCGCTGGTGGTTCCCTGGTCAGAGGATTGGTCATTAATAGATTCGCCAATGAAGGCATTGTGATTTCCACCCTAGGAAATAATGTTATCAGCGGGAATTATTTAGGCACAGACCAAACAGGGCAATTAGACAGGGGCAATGGGCTCACCGGAGTCTCTCTTCTTTCTTCCAATAACTTGGTAGGTGGAACCTTAGCTGCGGACCGAAACTTAGTTTCCGCGAATGATTCGCATGGTATCTTAGTATCTGGCGCTATAACGGGTAACCGCATTTTGAATAATTACATTGGTTCTACCGACGCAGGAAACGTCGCACTTGGCAATAGTGCGGCCGGGGTGAGTATTGTCGGCGCGACTAACACTTCGATCGGGGGCATTCTTTCAGGAACAGGAAATGTTATTGCATGGAATAGCGACGAAGGTGTTGTGCTCTCGAGTTCTGCCGGAGCAGGAAACGCCATTCTTGGCAATTCGATACATTCCAACGGTGCGCTTGGGATAGATCTTAGTGACGATGGAATAACTGCAAACGATGCTCTGGATGTTGATGTTGGCCCGAACAATTTACAAAACTTTCCTGTCTTGAACACTGCAACGACAAACGAATTGGGCATAGTTGTTAAAGGTACGCTTGAATCCACGCCAAGTACTTCACATCGCTTGGAATTCTTCGGCAATACCAATGCCGATCCTTCGGGCTCAGGAGAAGGGGAAAGCTATCTTGGATTCCTTGACGTTATGACTGATGCTCTGGGCAATGCTTCATTCACCTTTACTTCGGCTACGGGGCAAGCAGTTGACACCGAAATTTCAGTTACTGCGACTGATCCAAACAACAACACCTCAGAGTTTGCCGTAGATATTCCGATTGTATTTTTCCCCACCTCCGAACATGACGACGACGATGATGAGAACGACAGTGTTTTCAGCGACGATGATTATTTCCCCATTCCTCTTGGATTCGGACCGCCTCCATTTCCACCGGTGCCACCTGCACCACCTGCACCCGCTTTAGTACCCCCAGCGCCTATTTCAAGAGTTGTCGGAGTTGATGACCCGATCACTGTTCAGGGTCCTGTTACGGAGATTGGCCAAAATTCCTCGTCTGAGACATATTCCGATGAAAAACAAGAACAAATTGGCTGTTCTACCTTTGGCAAAACCAGTCCTGCTATGGTTGGCTTAGTGTCCATAGTACTTGCTTGGCTCAAGTTTAGGAGAAAGAGAAGAGCACGAGCCTAGGTCCTATTTATCGTCATGCGAGCCTAGCGCGGCAATCCAAAGAACACTTTTTTTGGATTGCTGCGCTAGGCTCGCAGGCCTAGGTTTCTAAGTGAGGTTGGGGTATTTGCATTTCGCTTACCGTCGTTTAAAACACTAATATAAGAGCAATTTACATACTTTATTTAAGTTATATAAGGGTTTATTAGATGTCTTTAATTTTATCTTCTTTGTCGCACGGATTTTTTCTGAGTTTGGCTATGATTATGGCCATAGGTGCCCAGAATGCCTTCGTTCTAAAGCAGGGAATCAAGGGGCAGCATGTCTTGTTGGCGTGCTTTATTTGCGCACTTTGTGATGCAACTTTAATTGTTTTCGGCTCTTTAGGTCTAGGTTCTTTTATTGCCGCTAATAAATTACTTCAGTTGATAATGTGTATTTTTGGCAGCGCATTCTTAGCTATTTACGCATACAAATCTCTTATGCAAGCTATGAGTAAAGGAGTGGCTGAAAATTTTGTTAGTGCAGATGACAATTTAGTAGAGCTTAAAAAAATTATTTTGATGTCAGTGGCATTCAGTATTTTGAATCCTCACGCTTGGCTCGACACCGTGGTGGTAATTGGGAGCGTATCAAGCCAATATGAAAATACGGTTGAATTGTTGTCATTCACTTTCGGAGCTTGCCTGGTATCCTTTTTGTGGTTTTTTCTTTTAGGTTTTTTGGCTAAGAAATTTCGGAAAGTCTTGTTGTTGGCAAAAGTGCAAAAGGGAATTAATTTTTTCATTGCTTTTCTTATGGCAATGATATCGATTTCTTTAGCGAGATTTGGATTGGGTCTTTTGTGATCGTCAACTGATGTAAATATTTAGGCCCTTCCACTTTGCCCTCTGATCACTATAGTATCGCGTCATATTTCGGAGTCCTCATGAAAAAAATTGTTTTGTTAATCTATGCGCTTTCAAATGTCGGCAATCTTGTCGCCGAAGAAGGCACTGAGAAGAATCTTAAGTTGGTGGAACCACCAAGCGTAGAACCGAAATTTATTGTTCAAAATAGTATTGAAACTCCGAGTTCCCCCCTTTTTGGAGTATTGCAAACAGTGGCCGTAATACCAGCTGTGGCAGTGGGTTGGGAAACTTCAAAAACTAGAGAACACCGGCGCGTTCAGAGCGAAACATCACTTGACCTGATTATTAAACATCAAAATAAATAGTCAAAGAAAAGCGGAACAGTAGCTGGTGACTTTGATAGCGGCTTTGACTGAGTGAGTATGCAAAATGTTTTTTCAGCACATAGCTATGATTATGCTAATTTCTCACTCTGTTTATTCCGATAATATTAAGTCTTTGGCGCTTAGCGATCATTATGATGGCAAAGTGTTTCGCAATAATCCGAGCACGAAAACTAAGAGTTTTTTTGATTTATTGCGTTGGCGATTTAATAGCGTTACTCCGATTGAAGAGCCCTCACGAGTTCCCAAAGTTAGCGCTAAACCTGCAAGCATCAACCCGGAAAGACAGATTGCTCTCACTTTTGTGGGTCATTCGACTTTTTTACTACAGGCTCGCGGTCTAAATATTCTCACGGATCCCATCTGGTCAAAACGTTGTAGTCCGATTTCATTTTTGGGACCCGCGCGATTGCAGGATCCGGGCATTACTTTTGATGACTTGCCGAAAATTGATATGGTCTTACTTAGCCATAATCACTATGATCATATGGATTTGCCGACGCTAAAATCCTTATGGCTCCGAGACAAACCCCTTTTCGTCGTTCCTCTAAAAAATAAAGCTACCCTATCGCGTGAAGGCATTGGTAATACTATTGAGCTCGATTGGTGGGAATCGACGACGGCAAAAAATAAAATTACCATCACAGCGGTTCCTGCACAACATTGGAGCGGGCGGTGGATATTAGATCGGAACGATGCGTTATGGGCTGGATTTGTAATTTCGTTCGGCGACAAAAGGGTTTTCTTTACCGGAGATAGTGGGTTTGGCCCTCATTTTGCTAAAATTAAAGAAAAATTTGTAAGCTTTGATGTCGCCCTTCTTCCCATCGGAGCTTATTTGCCAAGATGGTTTATGAAGGATCATCATTTATCTCCCGGCGACGCTATTAGAGTCGCTGACATATTAGGGGCGCGCAAAAATGTTCCGATGCATTTTGGTACCTTTTCCCTCGGAGACGATGGATTTACTAAAGCCCGTTCACAGCTGGAGCAGTTAATTCTTGAAAGAGGAAAAAACGATTTCTTGATTCTAGAAGCAGGTGAGGGATGGATCGAGCAGGCAGAAGCCAAGTAGTTTAAGCCGCTATGAAAAAATAGCAAATGACTCAAACAAAACGAATAATCAAATCATATATCCGATGACCATTGAGAATGAACTCGAGTCACCCTTAAGGGAATATATGAAGAAGCTAAAATTATTTTGGGTATTTGCTTTGGCTTTATTGGGCATGTCAAATAGCTATGCTGACAATAGTGCTTTGAGCGTTGATGAGGAATGGATAGTTGAGGGTCGCTACGACGACTATTATAAAAATCATATTGTTTGTCGACGTGATTGGGAAGCTAGAAATGCCAAAAATGATATGACGAAAGATTTGGTGAAATGTAAGTTTGCTATTCATCATTCGGCGGGAACGGCAGTTTCAAGCACTGAAACCGTTAAAAATATTCAACGCGCACATATGGAAATTAATGGATGGTCCGACATCGGTTATCATTTCTTAATCGGAAGAGATGGCCAGTGTTTCGAAGGGCGGGAGCTTCAATGGCAAGGGGCCCATGTAGATGGCGACAATAAAGGCAACATTGGTATTTGTTTTTTGGGATGCTTTGAAAGTAGTGAACCCAGCCCAGTGGAGCCCACCTCTCGTATGATTGACGAAGCTGGTGAACTGATAGCAGTATTAGCTGAGCGATTTAATATTGAGCTTTCATTATCAACGATTAAGGGGCATAGACAACATAAGAAGGCCCAGACTCTGTGCCCGGGCAATAGGGTGATGGAGCGTTTGAATGATATTTTGTCTAAAGCGATAGCCAGTAAAACTATTTATAGTGAAGAAGGGGATGTGCTCTCTGCATTAACTTGTGATTGCGATTGATATTGCGATCCATTTGCCGGGCATGAAGCATAAATCACCATTTCTCATATAGATGTTGCGTGTTTCTTGGGGCATAAGCGCGACAATCCCGGTTTTAGCGCTGGATTGCCACGCCTCGCTCGCAATGACGATGAACGGGCGCATAACGGCTCCAGGCCACCTTTTTTGCAATTCGGTAGACGCGTCTACATCAGGATTCCTGATGTCCTTGCATCCAACTAATCAACGTTATTCATTGTCATGCAAGTCATGGATTGTGCTTCGTCAGGAAAAAAGGACACTGTGCCGGTGAGAGTAGAGGGGTTAAAGTTAACCATTGTGCTGCCACACCTTAATTGAACCATATTCATTTCATGGCCCCTTACTTGACAGCTTTCCTCGACCCTCGTGCCTTCATTAATAAAAGTGGCCTTGTAGTTGGTGCCGAAACATCCGTGGATGAAATTCAATTGGAGCTCTTGAACATCTGAGCCCGATTCGATGGAACAAAGGTATTGGGATTGAGTGTGGCCTGCAGGTAACGCTGAAAGCATAGTAGATGCAGTGCAAAAGAAGGCGATGATAAGACGTTTCATAAAAGCTCCAATCGGAGAATGTTTCGTGGTTATATTGATGGGAGGATTTTTTGGCTGAAGAATTTTTAAGTCTGATGCAATTTTTCTGGCTTACTATTGAAATGCCGGTGTAAGTATTTTCAAAAAAGAGAAATATTTACTAATATTTGTGGCAGTGGGGGTAAAATTATGACGCTATTATGCTTTTTCGCGCTGGCTTTAGGAATTAATATTCTGATGTTTTTTCCGGCCTTTTATCTTAAAACCGACAAATTAACTGATAGTTCCTATTGCCTAACTTTTGTGGTGGTTTCATTGGCTGCTTTCCTAAACTCCGAAATCACGCTGGGCAGTTCAATCATGCTTGGCATGATTTGGTTGTGGGCATTTCGACTCGGATTATATTTGCTGATGAGAATTCGAAAAATCGGGCATGATAGTCGATTCAACGAAATGAGAGCTCACTTTGGTAAGTTTTTAGGTTTTTGGATTTTGCAGGGCTTCACGGTCGGAATAGTATTGATTCCGAGCCTTCTTTATTTCAAAAATTTAAATCACCGAATATCCTGGCTGAACTTTGTTGGCGCAGTCCTTTGGGGCTTAGGCTTAAGCATTGAAGCATTGGCTGATAGACAAAAAAATCGTTTCTATGCTGTGGCTATTAATCGAGGAAAATGGCTAGACACTGGGCTTTGGCATTATTCACGTCACCCTAATTATTTCGGAGAAATTCTAGTGTGGCTGGGTATTTATGTGTTCAGCTTGGCTTCCCTGGATCTTTGGCAATCATTACTAGGATTTTTAAGCCCTCTTTATATTTCCGTGCTGCTTATTTTCGTAAGTGGCATTCCGATTTTGGAAAAATCAGCCGAAAAAAAATTCGGACAGAATCCGGCATATCGAAGTTATAAAGAGAATACCAACTTGTTGATTATATGGTTTTCGGGGAAAAAATAAAAAAAGACCTCGGCCTCTTTTTTGTTGCGAACAGCTTTTTCCATTACGCGAGCTTTGGGAGAAGCGACCAATGCCATGTGAGCAAAATTGAGTTCAGCGATTGGATCGACTAACTAAACTTCCATTGCTCAATTATGAAGGACTCAAGGAGGATCGGATCGAAGGGAAATGTCCTTGAGAAGGTGCGTTCAATCATTTTCGAAATTTCTCGCTCGCAAATTAATTTATGATCTTCATCGAATATTTGTTCTTCATATTCTTTAATGTCGATGACGATTGGTTTAAAAAACCCGTCGTGACCATTGAAAATTCTTATATCCAGTTCGAGATCATGCCAATAGAATCCTTTGTCGTATTTTTCGGGAACAAGGTTGATATTAATATACATATTATCTAGCTTTAGATCGTTCGTTAAAGCCAGGGAAATCACATGATATTCGAAGATGCTCACGAGCAAAATCTCGGGAGAAGGGAGCTCGAATATTTTGTTTTTGGTGTGATGAATAATTTTTGGCTCGGGTCTGAGATAGACGGCATAATCTCTAAAATATCCTTTAAAAATCGCTGGCAACTCATATCTCTTTGACCCATCGAGCGACAAACAACACAAAAGTGCTTCTTGATATTTTTGGCATTCTAAACTCATTCTAGAGCCTCCCTCTTGAATCGGGACATTCGACGCATGTCAGGGGCTTTGACAGCGCTTGGTGCAAGAGGGAGTCATCGCGAAATATTGTTATGCCTTTGAGATTAAATTTTAATGCCGTTCTGAAAATATCCAGGACATCATGAGGACTTGCAGATTTGGGCAGATTAATTGTTTTGCTAATGCCATTATCGATATATTTTTGCCAGACCATAATCATATTGAGATGGTCTTTATAGCTTATTTCATGGGAGGTCTTAAAAACTCCTTTTAATTTTTGTACATATCTATTTTTATCTATATCCGAGAATGGCTCATCAAGGAGCTCAGCTATGCTTCCTTCAAAATGGTACATTGGATTATTATCTCTCGTGTCACTAATCCACTGTTTAAGGCTGTAGCCCAGGGTTTTCAATTTATTTTCCAACACTGAGCAACGGTGAATTTTATTACCGGCGGCATTACGTTGAAATTCAATAAGGTAATAGGGTTCAATTCCGAAGGAGCAATCCGCAAGAGTAGCAATATGACCAGTTGGAGCGATAGTGGTTAAAGTTGCATGGCGTCGAGGAATTTCCTCTTGGTATTTAGAGAAGGGGAAATTCAAATAACTCCCTCTTTCCTGAGCAAGCAACTCCGATGCTTTTCTCGCTGAAGATTTCAAGATGTTTCCGACGTGGTGCGCGAAAGTTAACGCTTCTGGTGAATCATAAGGAATTTCTAGTTCGGCTAATGCATCAGCAAATCCCATGACACCTAGGCCTATTTTCCGATTCGCTAATGACAGCTCATTGGCCTCGTTCAGTCCATTGTCACCGACAGAAATAAGGTCGTCCATAAATCGGAGAGCAAGGTGAATGGTCTGGGAGAATCTCTCTTCTTGAAACTGTTGATTTTTTATGAAAGCGGACAGATTAAAACTTCCCAAATGGCAAACTTCATATGGCAAAAGAGGTTGCTCTCCGCAGGGAGTGGTGGTTTTTATTATCCCAACGCCCAAGCGATTTTCTCGACTATGACTCGGGTGAGTCGGGTTCGCAAGGTTTATAGCATCAAGATTAATGAGGCCAGGATCGCCGCAACTATGGGCGCTGTCAGCGATAAACTGTAAAAGCCTTTCAGCATCTAAATATAGTATTTTGTCCAATACTCTGCCCACAACTTCGTGAACGCTTTTACTAAAAACTTGATTGCCCCTTATCTCAAGGTCGGGAGCATCGACCGAGCGGCGATCTGCACATCGTTTCATCTCTATGAGATGCTCAGTTGTTAATAGCCTTGTTGAAAATTCATCTCGCCACATAATAGGGAGCAAAGCGCCTTGCTCAATAGCCCTATTGAAGGCCGCATCTACTGACACGGAAATATTTACATTTGCTAAATTTTGGTGTTTTTTGAGTGCAATAAATTCGAAAATATCAGGATGTTGCGCAAAGAGAGTTGCCATGAAAGCCGCCCGCTTAAGCCCCGCATAAAGAGCTGGTCTTTCAACTGCCTGGGCAATACTTAAAAGGCTTTGTACTGGTCCTAGGCTGGCTCTGCCATCGCTCAAAAACAAACGGGGAGCTAAATGACTCAGGTCAAGCCCAACCCCTATTCCAAGGAGCAGCATTCTCATGATTTTGGCTAAGGCAGAATCAAAAATTTCTTCGATTGAGGATGGCAGAGGAAGTACGATGCATCCAGCAAATGCCCCTTTTTCTTTTAGGGAATTCGCCAACGCTGCGCTGGTGGGTAAAAAAGCTTTTGATTTCAGTAATGCCGTGTAGAGTTTTTGGAAGTGTTCCTTATCGCCATTGCTATAATTTCGACATATGTGTTGCGCAACTTTTTCAAACCATTCATTTATCCTTAGACCAGTGTCAAAAAGATAGCGTTTGTGGGCCAAATTAAGCGCGTTGTCGCTCCAAAGGCTAGGATTGGAAAAGAGGTTATCTTCCATGTTAAACATTATAGCTCGAGCACTTTCTCGTTAATGAGTACCTGTTTAAGTAAGGACGCCTGGTCCTTAGCATTAGCCTTCACTTGTTCGAAACGAATGAGTTTAACCCCACGCTCCTCTGCCAGCTTCAAAGCTGCAGCCTCAATATAGCCTCTATACGAAAAAACACTCTCTTGAAAACCCGGCACCATGTCTCGCTCTCGATTTCGGCTCTTAATAAAAGATTTCCAAGTTTGAATATCAATATCTAAAAGGACTAAGCAATCGACATTGGGGAGAAATTTTGCGTCGGTATCAACCATTAATTTAGCTGCCTCAAAATATGGATCACGAGGAGAAATTAGCCATTCCATACCGGGCTTCTCCAAATAATAACTGGTGATATGATCATAATAGGAATCAATTATTACGGTGTGTCCTTCGTTTCTTGATTTAAGCGCATCGTAAAGGTTTTTTACTCGGATATTTCGCAAAGCACTCATGGCGGAAAATTCGCCATATATTTCGCTGCGGGTTATGAGCTCAGGCCAGTCTTTTTCTTCGGGTTCAAGAAAAATTCTGGCCCTCGTCAAGAGCGCCAATTCTTTGGTAAGTGTAGATTTTCCGCTCCCGGATATACCCACTAAAGCTATGAGTTTACCCTTTTTTTTATGCATTACAAAATCATTGGTTTCTCCAAAAGAACGACAACTCAAAAAATGGAGCAGAGCTAAAGGTAATAAAAGATAGAAACTAGTTTGATGTTTTTTGACCTTGATCATGAGATTCCCATGGATTTTTTTTGCATTGAATACCACAATGGGCCCCGAGGAAAAGCTATGAAAAAAACTGCTCTTGTAAGCGGCGCCAATCGAGGACTTGGTTTGGCCTTATGCCGACAACTCTTAGATGATGGCTATGACGTGTTTGGCCTTTGTCGCAGAACCTCGAAGGAGATGCTTGAGCTGGATATTGGCATTATCGATGATGTCGATATTAGCGACATTGAACAAATTCAAACTGCCATGAAGCGTTTCCCCCATAAAATAGATCTGTTGATAAATAATGCAGGTATAGGCTTAGATGATAAATGGGACGACATGGATTTTGGCGGACTCCAAAAACAGTTTATGACAAATGCCTTTGGTCCCTTGTGCCTAAGCCATGCATGTACGCCTCGAATAGAACGAGGAGGAAAAATCATATTCATAAGTAGCCGCATGTCTTCTATCGCAGATAATGTCGCGGGTGCTAGCTATGCTTATCGCATGTCAAAAGCCGCCCTCAATATGCTGGGGAGGAATTTATCAATAGATCTCAAAGATCGAGGCATCGCGGTGGGGGTTTTATCACCAGGACAGGTCGATACCGATATGTTACGTGCGCTAGGAATAACAACGGGTCGCGAAGCCTCAGCGGTTGCCAAAGATCTTTTGCTTCTCATAAATCGCTTAGATTTAAAAAATACCGGAAGCTTTTGGCGTTTTGATGGCCAGGTAGTTGCGTGGTAATTCTTTTCTCCCAGTGGACCTTGATGAAATATAAATTACCAAGTAGACGCGTCTACTTTTGACAAGTCTATAAGGCCAAGAGAGAGGGTACCCGCTTTAGTAAAATGCTCGCCCATCGGTCAGTTGACGGATTCAATCATATACTAGCCCCCATAAAAGAAGTCATGGATTAATGAAAATCCGTCATTGGGAGAGATATGAAAAATTTACTTTTGTTTTTTCTGACTACGATGCTTGTGAGTGCCTGCGCAGATGAACTAATCACCGACGCTTTCCAGGATTTTAATCGCTTAGGGGGGAGACACGGAAAGGAACCCTGGCAAAATCTGAAAGCTGAGCCTGATAAAGGAAAGGCCAAGTCGCTTATTGAATCCTCCAACGATTTTCAGGCCAAATGCGATGGACCGCTGGTAATGCCATTAATGCCGACGAGGCCCCAAAAGGAGGATGCGTCCGTACTGGCTCTGACTACCATATCAACTCATAACTATTCTTTGCCCACCGGCCTGGGGATGTATTTAAACCCCAAAGAGCGATGCGGCGAGATCAAAAATGCATTTTCGGGCAGTTATTGGCGGCTGCAAGAATGGCATCAACCACAAACAAAAATTGAGCTATCGGTGTCATTAGATTTCAACGAAATGAAGAAAGTTCTCGCGGGAGGCCGCATAAAAACGTCCGCAGTACAAGCTGATCTCGAATATGGCAACCATCGGTCATGGGCTTTTAAAAGCCTTGACGTAAGTTGCCCAGGACAATTTAATGTGAGTTGCGACGCATATAATTACGGCTTTGGTTTTGAACGCTTAAATTGCAAGAAATTTAATATTGTAGCTGACAGTCAAATATGCCATTTTGCCGAAGATGAGCTTCCCTTTTTCTTTTCCGATAATGCGCAACTTGGATTAAAAATATTTGGTCAAATTCATCTAGATCCACTTAATATGCAGATGGTGATCAACAAGATTTCTTGGAATGAAATTTGAATAGACTTTAAGTAGACGTGTCTACGCTTTAAAACAATTTGGGGTCATGGGTGTCAAAATGTCGCATTTAGAAGCGCTCCTTTTATCGATTGTTCTTGAAACCATGACCATCCAGGTTTTGTTCGCGATTTTTGTGCGGGAAGCTAGGCCCAGCATTGCTCGCATAACTTTAGCAACGATTGCTGCTACACTTATTAGCCATCCCTGTGCCTGGGCCTTAAATACTATTGTTTTAGTTGATTATTCTTTTTGGCTAAGAGCCTTGATTATTGAAAGTCTCGTAGTGTTAGCCGAAACAGTTATCCTGAATGAAGCTTTAGCGCTCAAGCTCTACCAAGGTTTTTGCTTATCGTTGGCGGCCAATACTATTTCGTTTGGGGTTGGTCTATTGTTGTACGCTCTTTAATTTTTTTTTGAGAATAAGGACAAATCCTAAATCTCGCACCTTTAGTTACCAGCCCTTATGTTTTTAATTTCGATGAAAATAGCGCATATTAAGCAATGGAATAACAAATAAGATATATAGTTTTTGCTTTGAATCAGATCATAAAATACAGTAATTAAGGTGGATACCTTGAATTGGTGTTTAAATGATTAGGCGAAAATTTCTTGGTTTATTGATGTTTCTTAGTTTTTCCGCAAGCGTATTAGCTTTCGATAGCTATGAACATATTGCAACGGGAACTAATGGCGTAAGGTTGAAGTTTCCTGGTGATCAGCAAGTTTTTGAGGACTTCCCTTATAAGACTTATTATCAGCTTTTATTGGATCCAAATAATCAAGCAAAAGTAGGTAAAATTGATTATTATCCTCAATATCTCTTGGTGAGATATGGCGACCAGGTGCTTAAGCTTTCTTATGGCGAGTATATTGCCATAGCCGGTGATTTTGCTGGACGTAAGGACGGAACTATTTCCAGTGGAATCGAGCTGAAAGATTTTGAGAAAATGCGTCCAGAACTAGAATCAAGTTTTAGCAAAGCCTTTGAGGCTGTGTTGCCTTCGCCTGGAAATCCACTTTATCAAAACGGCAATTTAGAATATCTACGGGGATTATTTAAGAACGAATATCAATCGCTCATATTAAAATTGGCAAGGAAGGGTGGGGTCCATTTTAACAATGCAAGTTCCCACTCCATAGCCTCGACAGTGAAAGATCAATGGGCATATGCCAAATCTCCTGGTTATGTGGATTTGTTGTCGATTAATGTGGATCACTTCGAAGACGATGCAAAGATTAGTTATTCCATCGGCCATACCTTGGCCCTAGAGAAAGCTAAAAAGGCTTTTCAATTAAAAGAAAAAGGTGAACTGGAGGAGGCCATCGCTACACTCAACATGGCCTATGTTATGGATGCTTTTGCTTCCCACTTTCTAACTGACTTGTTTTCGGCCGGTCACCTGAGAACTCCGCGCGGACCTTTGCTGGAAATTACTAAATCAACCAAAAACCGAGCTTTGGGCTATGTCGCATCGAATGTGGGGCTCATGGCTAATGCGATGCATGACGAAGATAATTACGCAGGCCTATGGCTGAAGGATGCCAATGGTGACGTTTGGAATGCTTTTGGCGACGGCTCTTTCTTTGATGTAAAAAGCCTCGATAATCGCCAGGCCATTAGAGAAGCCTTGCAGGCTTCTGTGGATGAGATTTATAAGGCCTTCGATACGGGAAGCCTAACCAAATATAAGGATTTTAGTGCCATGAAACAGGTTGGCGTGCCTTTACCCAGCGGCAATGATTTGAATAAGGAGTTGGTGAATCCATATCCCTTGTTTAGGATGGGAAAAAATGATTGGCCCGAAGTTAGAAAAAATTATTATGACAATGCCGTCGGCGACTATCAAGCCATTACACAAGCTACAGGCGGAACCTCATTTTATAAAAGTGACCTAGGAACTTTCAATCATGGCAATTTTAATTCGTTTTTACTGGAAGCTCATCTTGTTGAGCCCTTAAAAAAGGATGTCATGGTGGAGTGTTATAATAAATTTGATAGGGAATCTATCTGGCCTGTTAAAGCTGATGAATATGAAACACTGAGTGAGCCGGTTAATATGGTTTATGTCGACAACAGTAGCTTACAGTTTTATAAAAGGATTCTTTTAGGTAATTTGCGTCCTGACGGTATTTATTATGTTGTTAATGAAGAAGCCGGGGAGAAAATTATTAAAGAATGTAAGCATGCTATGGAAACCATGAAAATACTTGGGAAGAAGCTGAGTTCTGAGGTTGTCGAAATTCGTGGAAGAATCGATCGTGCCTCGTTTAGCCATCCAGTGGTGGTTTTTGATAAGGATGGTAATTTGCGACGATTGCAAGGATATAAGAGCAATTAACTATTAAAAATAGAGATAAAGCAGGAGCTTGTGAGCTCCTGTTTTTTTATTTTTCAAAGATTACCGCAACATTTTCTTTTTGATTAACCACAGCTACAGTTCCAGATTTTTCGGAAACTGGAACGATAGGCTGACCGTCGCTATCTTTGCTTAGCTCTTCAATGAAGGCCACTTGTTCAACTTTCAAAGCTTTGCTGGCTTGTTCTCGTTTCTTTTCCATTTCAAGATCATAGGAAGAAGTGCCGTTCTTCATAAGAGCGCCGCTCATGGCATCGATGCCCCAACCTAACAGATTAGTGAGGTTAATGATGCTTACTCCGTTGAAGGATTTATCCATCACGAAGGTCATGTCCATGAAGCCTTCTTTTTTTAGAGTCACGAGGTTGGTACCCATGCCAGGTCGGGCAATCTGAATAGTGGCAGGAGTTGTTCCCCGAGGCGTGCCATTTACGAGAATGGTTGCGCCCTCGGGTTTGGTATTGAAACTAACATTATCTTTGGTGCCTGAAAAAATGGTGGCGCATCCAGCGCTTAATAATAAAAAAAGAGAGACAAGAATATAACGCATGTAATTAACTCCGTTTGATGGCTTGCTATATTGCTTAAGCTGCATGTCTTTTAATCCAATTACTATAGAGATCCACCCATGACTGAAGAAATTTTTGAGTAGCGGCGTTAATATTTCCTGCCTCATCAAAAAAACCTTCTTTGGCTTGAATAAAGGCTTCGGGCTGGCACAGAGTGGGCACATCGAGGTAGGCGAGAATATTACGCAAATGCTGCTGCGCTAAGGCTGTGCCTGCTGCGCCAGGCGATATTCCTAAAACCCCTGCAGGTTTCTTGGCCCAGGCATTTTGTCCATAGGGTCTTGAGCCGTGGTCGAGAGCATTTTTGAGCACGCCCGGGATCGAGCGGTTGTATTCAGGACTGACAAAAAGAAGGCCTTGAGCAGAGGATATTTCAGTTTTTAAACGCTTTACCTCAGATGCCTGATTGGCATCATCATCTTGATTGTAGAGCGGTAGATTTCCGATTTCCACGTGTTTGAATGAGAACTCGGATGGGGCCAATTTTTCAATAATTTTGGCAAGTTTTCGGTTAATCGAGTCTTTTCTTAGACTTCCAATGACGACAGCAATTTCTATTTTTTTCATGTAAAATCCCTCTCAGGGTGCCTTAGCGTTTTATTGGCCAAAAACCAATTGTCCTGCTCGGGCAAATTCTTCTAAATTTAATCGCTTTTTTTGCTCATTCTAAGCATATGCGCCCGATAAACTGACGTTTTTTATAAAGGGCATGAAAACGGAAATCCCTCTAATCCATTGCATTTTGTTGCTCATCTCTTATAGTACAAAACTAAACAATACACTTTAAGAAGATAAAACCAGCTATGATTACTGTGAAAAATATTGGCCTAAATTTTGGCGCGAGAAAATTATTTCAAGAAGTTAATATCAAGTTTACCGAGGGTAACTGCTATGGAATTATTGGCGCCAATGGGGCTGGTAAATCGACTTTTTTGAAAATTTTATCTGGTGAGCAAGAAGCATCTGTAGGTGAAGTTGAGATTTCTAAAGGCCAAACCATAGCGGTTTTGAAGCAAGATCATTTTCAATATCAAGAAGAAAGCGTCATTCAAACCGTGATTATGGGACATGAACGTCTTTTTGCTATTATGCAAGAAAAGGACGCTATCTACGCGAATCCTGAGTTCTCCGAAGAGGATGGCCATAAAGCGGCAGAACTTGAAACTGAGTTTGCGGGTTTAGGTGGATGGGAAGCAGAAACTGATGCTGCCACTTTGCTGAATGGCCTCGGCATTGGGGATGATTTGCTGCACTTGCGCATGAAAGAATTGAAAGATTCTGACAAGTTGAAAGTGCTGCTGGCGCAAACTTTATTTGCCAAACCGAACAATCTTCTCCTCGACGAACCCACCAATCACTTGGATGATAAGTCTATTCGTTGGTTGGAAGAATATTTACTGAATTTCCCAAATACTGTTATCGTTATTTCCCACGATCGGCACTTTCTCAATAAAATTTGTACGCACATGGTCGATATCGATTATGGTAAAGCCCAGCTTTACGTCGGCAATTACGATTTCTGGCAGCAATCAAGTGAGCTCGCACGCGAATTGCGTAGCAATGAAAATAAAAAGAAAGAAGACAAAGCCAAAGACCTCGAATCATTTATTCGTCGCTTTAGCGCAAATGCTTCGAAGTCTAGCCAAGCGACCTCGAGGAGAAAGCAGCTGGAGAAACTTACTTTGGAAGAATTACCAATGTCCATTCGTAAGAGCCCAAATATTTTGTTTCAGCAAAAACGTGAAGCAGGCGATATCTTGCTGGAAGTTAAAGGCATTTCGAAATCTATCGACGGCCAACCGATGCTTCGTGATGTGACCTTCACAATTCGGAAAGGCGATAAGGCTATTTTTATCGGAGAAGATGAAATTGCCAAGAGCTTATTGTTTCAGATTCTCATGGGCGAAATCGAAGCCGATGCAGGCACTTTTAAATGGGGAGTGACGACGACCCAAGCTTATATGCCCAAAGATAATAATAATTTCTTCGACAACAAAGACGTGAATTTGATTGACTGGCTGAGAGAATATTCGGAAGAGAAATCGGAGAACTTTATTCGAGGTTTCTTGGGACGTATGCTTTTCTCGGGGGAAGAAACACTTAAGAAAGCGAGCGTATTATCAGGTGGTGAAAAAGTTCGCTGCATGCTCGCGAAGATGATGTTATTAGGCCCGAATGTTTTAATCTTGGATGGTCCGACTAACCACTTAGATTTGGAAACTATTACGGCGTTAAATAACAGCATGATAGCTTTTCCTGGCACGGTTTTATTCACGACCCACGATCTTCATTTTGCCCAAACCGTCAGTACTCGGATGTTCGAAATCAAAGATGCCAAGGTTATCGATCATCAAAAAAGCTATTCCGATTATTTCAGTAAGGAATAGTTTAAAAAAACGTCTGCGCCCTTGTTCATTGGCAGGGCGCGGCCAGATTATTGATGCCCATTTCGCAAAGATTCAAAATAGCGAATACGCTTAATCATCTCCCGCTCAAAACCTCTTTCGACAGGACAATATAATTGCTCTCGGGGCAAGTCATCGGGAAAATTATTTGATCCAGAACAGCCAAGCTCTGTGTCGTGGTCGTAGACATAACCTTTTTGATATCCCAAGTCCTTCATCAGTCTGGTGGGAGCATTAAGAATACGTTTAGGGGGTGGATAGTGGGAACTTTTTTCTGCTAAGTCGCAGGCTTTTTGGTAAGCGCTATAAATGGCATTACTTTTCGGGCACAAGGCTAAATACAAAACCACCTGAGCCAGGGCCAGTTCACCTTCGGGGCTGCCAAGCATTTGATAGCTATCCCGTGCTGCGACGGCGAGTTTCAGGGCTTCTGGGTCCGCAAGACCAATATCTTCACTGGCCATTCTGATTAAACGACGGGCCAAAAAGAGGGGATCTTCACCACCTTTGATCATGCGGGCAAACCAATAAAGAGCAGCGTCGGCATCGGAAGACCGTATGGATTTATGAAGCGCTGAGATCAGATTATAGTGCTGCTCTCCCGCTTTGTCGTAACTGGCGGGATGCCTTTGAATAATCATTGCCACTTCTTCGACGCTAAACAGATGATCCGATGGAAAGGCAATAAGGTTTTCTATTAAGTTGAATAGATAACGACCGTCGCCATTAGATGCTTCGATCAAATATTCTCTGGCGTCTTTTGTAAGCATTAAGGGGCCGTTTTTCTCTTCATATTTTTTTAGTAATTTCTCCAAACTGCTTGAATTTAATGCATTGAGCGTGAGCACTCTTAAGCGAGACAATAAAGAAGTGTTGAGATAAAAAGAAGGATTTTCCGTCGTGGCGCCGACCAAAATAATTGTGCCGTTCTCCACGTAGGGTAAAAATGCATCCTGTTGTGCTTTGTTAAAACGATGAATTTCATCCATAAACAAAAGCGTGGTGCCAAAAAAAAGTGGATTATTTTCGCCGTCTTTAATGATTTTTTTAATATCCGCAGTACCGCTAAAAACTGCGCTAAAGCTCACGAAATTAAGGGCAAATGCCTTTGCGTAGAGTCGCGCAATGGATGTTTTACCAACTCCCGGGGGACCCCAGAGGAGAATGGAGAGAGGGCGTTTAGAAGCAATTATCTTAGAAACCAGTCCTGAATGGCCGAAGAGATGATCTTGACCGACGATTTCATCGAGCGTTTGGGCTCTAAACTGCTCTGCGAGGGGGATATTTTTAATCATGCTCAAGTTGCTTATTAAAGGACCGGTAGTAGTAATAACCCTGCCTTTTAACCATACGCTAGGGGGGATAAGTTATTCTGATGGATAAAATAAATTCTTTATTAGTTAAACTGGGGCTTGGGCCCGCCCTAAACTTTCCGAAAATGTTGCAGGGTGGTCAGCTTCATCGGTGCCTATTGGTTGAAACTAATGCCCAACGCATAGTGTTAAAGGAGCTAAATCAATTCGTCATCGAGAAAGATCAATTTCCCGGTAATTATGAGGAAAGCGAACGAATTGCTAATTATTTTCGTAAGGCAGGATTAAAGGCAGTGGCTGCGATAAATTTTGATGGCCATTTTGTTCATGAATTAGCTGGTAGTTATTTTATGATTTATCCCTATGTAGAGGGTGATGTCATCAAGGCAATGCAAGTGCTTCCTGAGCACGCGAGACATATGGGCCGCGTTTTTGCTGGGCTTCATAAAATCGGTAGCAATTTAGAGAGCATTCACCAAGCGAATTTTGATCAGCATTCTTTAGGGGAATGGGAGAAGATTCTCGCATTGTCGAGGACGGTAATTGATTCCGATTTAGCTTTTCGTCTCATCAAATGGAATCAACTTTATGAAGAATCACTGCCCATTCTTAGGAATGAATTAGTGCTTAGTCATCGCGATCTACATTATGGCAATGTTATCTGGGACAAGTTTAGTGATGCTCATTTAATAGATTGGGAATCGAGTGGTGCTATTAATCCATATATGGAATTGATTGGCTATAGTCTGGAGTGGAGCGGGATTCTTTTGGGCAGAGTTAATACTCCTATTTTTATTGAAATAATCAATAATTATTTAAGGATAATTCATAAGAGTTGCAGCTATTCTAAACAGGCTTTTTATGGCTGGTTGGGCCATTGTGTGCTGGGTTGGCTTTTCTTTAACTTGCAGCGGGCTTTAGGTTTAACAAGCCAGGATTTGTCGGAAATAAACAGGGGAAAAGCCGTTTTAAATGGTGGTCTTATTCATTGTCTGGAATATCTTTTTCACTATGAGGTCGCTTTAACTAATGAAATTCGTGAGGTTTTTGAACAATAATAAATACAGTTATCCTTGAGAAAGACTTAACTATCTAGCAAATAACAGAAATATTTGACAATAGCTGCTGAGTAGACGCGTCTACACTTTCTTGCTGCTAAGAGATGATAAATATAGCTAGGCCCCGATTGCGCCTTGAAAAATATCTGGATAAAAGAAGGGCTGGATTTGGCAGTGCTGCATATGTAAAAAATTTATTAATGACCTGGCACTAACGAGCGTTGTCGCTACCACCTCACATCAAATCTGAAAACTCAAACATTTCGCTCAGGGCGTAGCGCCCGGTGACAAAGGTTTACTAATGAATAAACGCAGCACTTATAATGATATGCCAATATCAGATGGCATGAAACAGACGCTAGCCGAAATCGGTTTTACCGAACCTACCCCCATTCAGGAAAAATCTATTCCTGAACTGTTGGCTGGCAGAGACCTTTTGGGCCAAGCTCAAACGGGAACTGGTAAAACAGCGGCTTTCGCGATCCCTTTGATTGAAAAGGTCAATGTCGATAGTCGAGATATTCAGGCTTTGGTAGTTTGTCCTACGAGAGAATTGTGTTTGCAGGTTGCTCAAGAAATTAAGCGCCTGGCTACTCATACTAAGGGTGTGAGTGTCGCAGCCCTTTACGGCGGGCAGGCTATTGACCAGCAGTTTCGGGCTTTAAAAACCCAAAGACCACAAATTATTGTGGCAACTCCAGGGCGTTTGTTTGACCATTTACGTCGTGGAAGCATTAATTTGTCAGCAGTATTTATGATCACCCTCGATGAAGCCGATGAAATGCTCGATATGGGTTTTAGAGATGAAATTGAACAAATATTTGATCTGTTGCCTGATGAAAACCAACGCCTATTCTTTTCGGCCACTATGCCAAAAGCTATTATGGACCTGGTTCATAGCTATCTGCGTGACCCTGTAATTATCAAAACTGAATCGAAAAATTTGACCGTTGCGAAAATAGATCAGAGCTATTTTCGGGTACGCGGTAAAGAAAAAACTGAGCTTTTATGCCGAGTTCTCGATTATAGAGATCCTAAATTGGCTGTGGTATTTTGTAATGCCAAGAGCACAGCCGATGAAATCGTTGATGAAATCAAGCATCGCGGTTTTGAAGCTGGGGTTTTGCATGGAGATTTGAGCCAAAATCAACGTGATCGTGTTATGGCCCAATTCAGAGCCGGACAAGTTCGAGTTTTGGTTGCTACAGACATAGCTGCTCGTGGTATCGATGTGGATGATATTGAGTTGGTAATTAACTATCATCTTCCTCATGATCCTGAAGATTATGTTCACCGTATTGGTCGTACTGGCCGCGCTGGACGAAAGGGGCGTGCGGTTTCTTTGGTGGAGCCACGGGATAATTCTCGCTTGCGAAAAATCACCCAATTTGCCCGCGCCGATATTATTGAAGAAGAGCCACCGACCATTAATGATGTCAAATTGGCTAAACTATCTAACCTATTTGGCAAAGTTAAAACTGCGCTGGATTCTGAAATGATTGCAGAATATCGCTCATTTTTGGCCAAGCAAAATCTGTCAGCAGAAGATGTTGCAGCAGGCTTGATTAAGCTAGCTCTAGAAAAATTTGATGAGCATTCCATGGATGACGCTGCATTTCTCGATATGCGTGGAAAGAAATATTCCGGTATGCCGCAAGAAAGACGACGTGATAACCGTGGTGGAGACCGTGATCGCGGTGGGGATCGAGGGGACCGTGGCGGTGATCGCCGCTTCGGACCACGTAGATTCGAAGGTCGCGATGGCCGACGTGACGAAGGAAGACCTGAGCGCGGCGGCAGAGATTTTAGCCCCGCAGCACCTAGAGACTCTTTTAGAGACAAGCCACGCGGCTTTGGTGCGGGATCCCAAGAAGTGTTTGCTAAGCCAAGAAGAAGTTTCGCGGATGATCGTAAAAGCGATAGCCGAGATGATAGAAGACCAGCACCTACAGGTGGCCGTCCCTATGAGCGTGATATAAAAGCTCCAGCTCCTCGTGGCGATGATAGCCGCCGATTTGACGGCCCAAGAGATGATCGTAAACCAGGCCGTTTTGGCGGCAGTGGTGACCGTGCTAAACCCGCTTTTGGTGCTGGTAAACCAAGAACTGGTGGTCCTAAGGGCGCTGGTCGTTCATTTGGCCCTGGCGCTAAAAGAAAATAGTAGAGAAATTTACTAACATGCAATCTAAACCTCACCCCGTGGTGAGGTTTTTTTTTGACTTTTTTGTAGACGCGTCTACAAAATTGCCAAGCCGAGCTTCAGATGCTCAAAAAATATTCTGGTACCACTTTTTCCAGCCAATATTCAGGGTTGTGAGGCCAAGCTCCGCCGACAAAACCTAAATGGCCACCTTTATCCATGATACTTAGCTTAACTGCGGGTGAAACCTCTTCTTCTGAGGGAATTACCCCGTGCGGCATAAAAGGGTCATCTTTGGCGTGAATGATCAAGGTGGGAGTTTCAATGGTCTTTAGATAAGGTTTAGAGCTCGCTTTTTGGTAATAATCTTCGGCGTCTTCGAAACCGTGCATCGGAGCGGTGATATGGCTGTCATATTCTTTGAGATTTTTAGCGAGCATCATTTTCAGAAAATTAAGTTGATGGTGTCTTTGTCGAATATATTTTCTAAGAGTGAGAGCTTTCATTTTATTTAATAAAAATAATTGATAAATTTGAGAAAAGCCATAGCTTAATTTAGCCTGCGTCACACTGAGCTGAAAAGGCGTTGATATGCCGCATGCGCCGCTAAGGAGGCAGTTTTTTCCTTGCTCGCCTAATAACTTTAGTAAAACATTAGAGCCAATGGAAAAACCTACCGCAAAAATTCGGCCTTTTTTCTTACGTTTTTTTAGCTCTGCAATTACTTCACTTAAGTCGCAGGTTTGACCCGCATGAAATGTTTTATAATGCCGATTGGCCTCATTGCTACAATTACGAAAATGCATTGCAACCGTGTTAAAGCCTTGAGCTGCGAGGGCCTGCATCATCCCCCTCATGTATGAGGACTCTGCTGATCCACCCAAGCCGTGAAGAAGAATAACCGTATCTCTTCGCCCTTCAGGGCCCCAAGATAAGTCAACAAAATCACCATCGCTTAAAGTAAATCTCTCATGTCTAAAATTAATGCGAGGAGTATTTCGCAAGATTGTAGGCCAAATACTTTGCAGATGAGGATTATCTAGCCACCAAGCGATATTAAATGGCTCCAAGAGGGTCATATGAGCACCTTTGCAATATGGGTTTTCACATCAACGGTGAGTTAAGTTTTTAATTTCTCGACACAAACGTTCAATATCTTCTTCGTTATTATAGTAATGGGTGGATGCTCTGATTCCACCATGTCCGTTAGTATAGCGAACTGATAAGAGTATACGACGATCTAAAAGGTGATTGAGTGTTGAAATATTTTTTGCCGGGTCATTTGATACGCTGAACATCGTGATTCCCGATTGAGCTTCCTCATCGTTGCTGCCATGCACTTCTGCAATTTCTCTGAGGGAATTTTTGAGAAGTTTATTTAGCGCCATTATTCGCTTTTCAACTTTTTCGATGCCGATATCAAGGATAATATTAATCGATTGTTCGAGGCCAATTGAGCCCGGATAATTGCTCGTTCCGCCGATGCTGAAAGAACGGGCTGAAATCGGAAAATTATAGTTTCGAAAAGGTGTTTGTCCTTGATCTTGAAAATATTTGCCCCACCCTAAATGTGGAGTCTCCAAGTTGCGATAGCCGAAAGATGGGGGTGTCAAATCAATAGCTTTTTCAGACATATACATTATGCCGCAACCATAGGGAGCGTTTAACCATTTATGGCCACCTGCAATATAAAAATCACAATAACGATTGTTCACATTGATATTAAGTGCACCTGCTTCCTGCACTCCGTCAACAATAAGCCAGATTTTATTTTCTCTACATAGCTCTCCAAGTTTCCTCGTGAAAACCCTTTGTCCTGTGCACCACTGGACAGACGATAAACAAATAGCCTTCGTGTTTTTTGTTAAAAGGCGTGTGAAATCCTGGAGTCTTACTATTGAATTTTTCGGTGTCTCGAGGGGGATAATTTTGAGGCGACCTTTTTCAGCCATTTTAATATATGGAATAGCTACCTGGAGATATTCGGTATCGCAGATAATTATCTCGTCGTCCTTTTCAAATGGAATAGAGTTCGCTGCTATGTTCAGTCCGTGTGTGGTGCTCTCGATAAGGGTAACGTGTTTTTCGGTTGCATTGAATAGCTTTTGAGCGCTCCATAAAGCCTTAGCTTTCATGTCATCCATTTTGACATGGTGCGCGGAAACGTCGCGAGCCTCGCAATTGACGGCCATATTGAGAAATTCAAGAATTTTTTCCCGAGCATTAATGGGCACAAGTCCAACGCATGCGGAATCCAGAAAAACCTTGTGTCTGGTTCCGATAAAAAGGCTGCGGCAATTTTCTATATCCATTTGCTTTCACCAAGTTCATGAGCGGCCAATTGGGAATTATAATCATTGAGAGCCGCCAAAACATCCGAACGCTCAAGTTTTCCCATTTTAGGCCTTTTTATAGCTAGTTGGGATATTAGTTTAGTTTGTAAGTTTCGTATTTTTTCAATAGCAGCATAGGGGATGCGATCAAAACAAACGAGGTTATGGTAGGTGCGGTAAATTTGAGAAAACTCTCTGCTCAACATTAGTTCAACTTGCTTTTCCAAAATTATTTTCTCTAAATCAGGCTTTTCAAGCAGCTCAGGATAATTGATGCTGGACATGGCGGAAATTGCGTTGGCATCTGGCACTCTGATGTCGTTAAATACTCTCATTGCCAAAGGCCAATTATTTTCAAATTGATCCAATAATTGCGCGAGAGTGGTGCAATCTTCGAAGCTACAATTAATTCCTTGCCCAAAAAACGGGACCATGCCGTGGGCCGCATCGCCAAGTATTAATATAAAATCATTAGCTACCCATCGGGTGCCCGAAATTATATTTAACAATCCAATTGGATTTTCTTTGTATTCAATAGCGAGGTTAGGCATGAATGCTGCAATATCAACGAAGTGTTTATTGAAAAAATCTTGGACATCCCCCTGGCTTTCTATGTGATTAAATGAGGCCTCTGAAGAGTCATTTTTCATAATTAATGCACAAGCAAATGAACGATCAAAATTGGGTTGAGCGAGCAAAATAAATTGATTGCGCGGCCAAAGGTGCATTGCCGATAAATCGAGCTTTAAAGAAGGATTTTCAGGAATGGTGAGTTCTTTGTAGGCATGGGAAAAGTGAGTTTTTTTAAAGGGGAGTGCGTTTTGCTTTTCGAGAATTTCGCGAACTTTGGAATTAATGCCATCGGCGCCGATAAGAATATCAGTGCTAATAACTGAATTATTTTTCTTGCTGGGAACGATAAACTTAAGCAAACGCAAATCGACATCGACATCTTGCAAAATATGCCCAAAATTAACCGAAATATTTTTATAATTTTGGCTAGCTTTAAAAAGAGTTTGGTAAAGATGTGTTCGCGAAATGGTTAAGATTGTCTCAGAATCATCGCGTCCATAAGGAATAGTGAGCAAATTCCCATCTTCTAAATGAAAGATTTTATTTATCATGGGCACGGATTGAGCGCTTATCCGCTCGAAAATATTAATCTCCTTTAAAGCATAGATACCTCGCGCCGAGATATCCATTGGCATTGAGCGGCCTCTTTTGCCGTTGAGATTATAATTGGGTGCGCAAATTTCTTCATGCGTTCTTTTTTCGAAAACATCAACGACAAATCCACGACGAGCCAAATTGATTGCGCACATTAAGCCACTTAAACCTGCACCGATAATAGCCACCTTAATTGTCATGTATTCACCTGTTTTGTGGCCATCTATTCCATTGAGGTTCATCAACACTGCATGGGTGCCCAAATAAATCGTTGAGTGTGTGCGGGATGAAACGCTCTAGAAATAGTCAAGGCCAATAAAGACTAGTCTCCTCAATTCTAGCAAAGAAATATTCGCCAATATCGCTTAATAAATAATATTAATTGGCAAGGTGCCGATTTGGCACGATAGTAGCGCTTAAATCAAGTGCCAAAAGGAGTATGTCTCATGAAACTGGTAAAAATCATTGCTTCTCTAATGTTGTTGAGTCTTCATATTCAAGCCGAAGAGGCTGCTCCAAAAGCAGCTGAAATCAAGACTGAAGTTGTGGCTACCCCGGGTGCAGGAACAGCAGGAAAAGTGGCTAAAATTGAAAAGAAGAAGCCTGCTGCGAAGAAAGTACACCAAGCTGAAACAAAGCCAGCTGAAGCTAAACCAGCTGCAGGCGAAACTAAGTAATATTTAACTTAGTCTTCACTTAAAATGGCGACATCAACTAAAAAAGGTTGTCGCCATTTTTTTTTGTTTAGGTTCAAAAAAGTAGGTTTTTGTTTGAATAAGGGGATGCGGATTCTTAATAATAGTAGACCGATTAGTCTTTCTCTCTTTTAAAAACAATTGAATAACACTATGAATAAAAAAACGTTAAAATGTTTTTGTCACATAATAGTTGAAGTGTTGGAGAATGAATATGGCTTCTAAGCCGGTAATTATCACCGTAGCGAATCAAAAAGGTGGCGTCGGAAAGACCACGACGGTCGCAAATATAGCGGCGTCTTTGGCGGACAGCGGTGCGCGTGTTTTGGTGATTGATTGCGATTATCAAGCTAATGTCACGAGTCTTTTATGCGGCGATGACCAACTTAAACAAAAAGAAAAAACGCTCACGCACGCTATAAAAAATGATTTAACTTTTGATCAAGTAGCAGTTACAACATCGTTTAAAAATATCGATTTGGTGCCCTCTAACCGTGAACTCGATGATTTGCGTGAACAACTGGTTGGGCAGCCTAATCAATTTAAATTAGTTGACCTCATGCTGGATTGTCCGAAGATCGAGAAATTCGATTTTGTTATTATTGATACCCATCCATCGCTTGATTGTTTTTTTCAATCAGCGGTAGCGGCCAGTGATTACTATATCATTCCCCTTTTTCCTGAGGCCGATTCAAGTCGTGGCCTGGCTCACCAGATTCAAGCCATAGACAAAGTGAAGCGCTATCTAAATCCGGGTTTGAAGTTTTTAGGATGCGCCATTGTTAAATATGACCGCTATAATGCTACTCATCAGAAATTTGAAAAATTGATTAGGCAATTTGGCAAGGAAAATAATCTTAGCGTATTTAAAACGAATATTCCGAATTCCCAGTCTGTCGCCGCTGCAGCTGCTCACGGCTTGCCGCTGTTTCATTATAAAAACGATTCCCCTGCTACCACGGCCTATAAATCACTGACCAAGGAAATTGTTAAATTAGTTAAGGCTAAACCCTCGAGTATTCCAGCCGGGGCGGCAAAGAAAAAGTCTTTCAACATGGACCTGGAAGTTGCAGCCGACTTATAACTAATGGTAGACGCGTCTACTTGATTTTGGAGAAAATATGAATAATTTAACCAGTGCCGTGGCCAAAACTATGAATTTTGTATTTGCCGACATTGAAGAAGCCACTAATGAGAAAAAAAAGCGTCTGAGTTCTCTTAAGGCTCATATTGGCAAAATAGCCAATATTCCCATCGAAGAAATTGAGACCAATGAAAATATCAGAAAATCCATCGATACCAATTCCGAAGGTTTTTTGCGATTGGTGGAATCCATTAAAAGGTATGGCGTTTTAGAAAATGTCGTGGCGGAACTGCGTATTAATAGCAAAGAGAGTGATTATCGCTTGGTTTGCATTGCTGGTCATAGAAGAATTCTCGCAGCGATTGCCGCCCAAACTGTGACAAAGGTTCCGTGTTTATTGCAGTCGTTTAAGCAAAAAGGTGATCATGTCGGCGCTGCATTGGCCGAAAATCTTAACCGCGAAGATTTGCATTGCCTCGATGTGGCTGATGGTTACAAGGAATTGATCAATTCAGGTTGGACCGAAGATGAGCTTGCGAGTCATTTTTGTCGAGACATAAGAACGGTGAAGCATTATTTAAAAATGGCAGGCTGGACCAATGAGGTTAAAGATTTATTTCGCCAGCACCCGAGTGTTTTTTCTACGCGCGTGATCATGCGGCAGTTTGCCTATAGGAAATTTGCGAGTTCCACTGAGTTGAAAAACTCGATTAAGGGCCTATTGGTTCCGAAAGCTAAGGTGGTTAAGCCGCGCAAAAAAGTTGTTATAGCGACAGTGAATGCTGCTCCTGCTTTTGATAAAAAAGCTATGAAAAATGAATTGAAGTCGTATTTGGCGAAGCAAGATGTGTTGAGTAGTGTGATTAAAGAAGAAATCACGAGGGCCTTTGTGGAGCTTAAGCTGATTTAGGGTGGTGGTGACAGAAAAGAAGGAGTTTAAAGTTTATGCGACTTGCCCTTCTATTACCCGTCTCTCATTCGGCCATAGTAAAGAACACACAACGCCACTAATGAATATCAATGGCAAGCCTACGAAAGACCAATAGATCGTGTAGCCACCCGCTTCGCCGAAATAGAGATAGCAAAAAATGCCCCATAAGAGGCCGAAGGTGGTGCTAGCATAGGCTCCGGCACGGCTTACTTTGGGCCAATAGAATGCGGCTAAGAGGGAAAATGACAAGGCAAAGACGGGTATATTGGCTAAGATCAATTTATTAAAAACGTTATCCACGACGACATTTGCCAAAATATAGCTGATAGAAGCAAAGATCAGCGTTATGGCCATGGGTTTTTTTATGCCTAAACGATTGGTGATAAAAAAATCGTTCATTACCATCGCGGTCATTGCACTCCAGACCCCAGCAAGGGTAGTGGCGCCAATGCTGAATATGATGGCATAAGCAATGCCGCGGACTCCGAGGGGGACGATGTTGGATAGTATGAAGGGCAGCGCAGTTTCGGCGGATTTTAACTCGACGCCTTTTCTTTGCAGGATGCTGCAGGCAAGCACCATTAAGCCATAGAGCCCAAAGACGAAAATGGCAGAGATAGCAACGGCCCAATAGGCAGTTTTGGAATTTTTGGCTGAGAATATTTTTTGTCCATACCAGGGAGCCAGAATATAGGTGAAGGAGGTAAGAATGATGAGAGATATGACAAAATTAGGTGGCAAGAGCTGTCTGCCCTCAGAGAAGGAAATAGCCTGTACGGGCAGACTTTCATTCCAAGTGAGCGTCCAATAAAAAATGCAGGGCAAAAATATTAGTACGAGGACAAAACTTAAAACATCAAATTGAATGATCGAAATCAGACCGCCCCGCAACGTGAAAGCCACCACTGCGGAAACTAAAATTAAGCTCAAAAACCATGGGTCTAGGCGCAATAGAGGGGTGAAAAATATCGTAAGAGAACGGACATAGGTGCTGCTAAATCCGACCATTGCCAGAATGAGACAAATGCTCACCGCTCGGGCGTATGAGGGGCCGAAAGTTTTTAAAAAAACATCCGCAACACTCATGGCGTTAAATTCCCGATATTTTTTGGCGACGGTAAGGGCGTAAAAAGTCAAACCCACCAGAAATACCATCGGGAGAGTGAGAGCCCAATTTCCGGCGAAAAATCCTGCCGATGAAAATGAAATGAGTGTCGAGGTATTAAGCTCAGTCATTACGAGAGTGGAAATGAGGGCAAATAGTCCGGTGTGACGGTTCGCCAATAAATAGGCATTGGCGGTGCTCACTTTGTTGGATTTCCAGATACTTCCAATGGCAAAGAGCGCCATGATTGATAAGAATCCTAGAAAATCAAAAATGGGCATATAGAATCCGCGAGACAGATTAATAGAAGGGCAAATCGAGCGCTATCTGATCATGGAATCAGGAAGCTAAGGCCAATATTCCGCTATGGTGTGGTTTTTTATAGAGAACTAAATTTAATCGGATTATGGTTATAAAGTGAATTTCGATTTAGTTCAGCCACTGAGGAGAGTGCTAATGGAATATCAGAGCAAAATCATCATCAATGCTCCTTGTGAACAGGTATTTAATGCCATTAGCAATGTTGATCTTTTCCCCATTTTTGATCCGAGTTGTTTAAAAATTGAAGGAAGTATTAAGCAAAAACAAAACATAAAAATTTATACACGGGACCGACCTCAGCGACCATTAATGATGAGGGTTAGTGTTGTGGAAAAAAATCAAAAGATGGTGTGGAGCACGGGCTTACCTTTCGGTCTTTTTAGGAGGGTGCGCAGTTTTATTGTTTTTGCAAAGGACGACCACACTACTGAATTTCTTATTGCTGAAGTATATAGTGGTCCATTGCTAGGCCTCTTAAAGAATACAATTTCAGATATGAGCAAAGAACAAAAACTCTTTACGAAAGGCCTCAAAAAATATCTTGAGTCGCGTTAATCGTCTTCTACATAAAAGCAACCATGAACGCTCCGATGTTTCCTAAGATAAGGCAAAATAAACGGATGAAAATTTGATGCTTGCTAAAATCGAGGGCTAGATCAGATGCATAGTTGTTGCGGCGACCAAGCATGAGAAAAGCGTACATTCGAATGAGCGATATACCGACGATTACAAAGATTAAATGAAATATGACCAAAAAATATACGCCCGAATCGAGGGCCAAACTAAGTAAAAAATCTTCCCCGAAAAAAGTTGATGAAAGGGGAAAAGTTATGATGCCCAGAACGCCAATTAATAAAAGATTGGCCGCCATGGGAAATTGTTGAAATAGCCCCGAGTAGCGACCAATATTTTTCACCAAGCTGCGTTTAATAATATATCTTAAAGCATCAATGGCAACTATTGAAGAAGTGAACAAACCGATAGCGTAGAGTGAACCGGCTCTACCGGTTTTTAAACTTAAGAAGGCAAAAATCGAACTTAAAATAGCAAAACTTAAAGTACGCAGCGCACGTTTTTCGGCAAGAGCACAAAGTGCAAAGAGAATGGCGAGGGTGAGTGATAGAGAACGAGCTTCGGGAAACAAGACATTAGCAATATTTATTATTAATAAAACAAATAAAACTACAAGAAGCGGCGCTATCGAGAACATGCTTAGACTATTTTGGGGCTGGGCTTTGAATTTAATAGTTATTTTATCGATGGTATCGATGAGTTTGTTAATCCAATAATTAAAAAATTTTGCCACAAAAACTACTGGTTTGACCACGAAACGATGGATGAGAAATTCAAAATATCCGTCGTTAATGGCAAATACATAGAGGCTTGATTTTAGAGATTTGGGAAACAAAAAGGGCAGAGAAAAATGGCTCAGCCAACTAAAAGTTTTTACACTTCTTTGCATATGCAGATGGGTCGTGAGAATTGAACCGGATACGAGCAATTGAAAACATCGAAGCAATGCATTGCCGATCATGTGAACGAAGGCCAGCGTGGTCAGTCCCAGCGAAAGCTCTACCAGCATTAAGCCCACTTGAGCGATCGATGCGTATCCGATTTGGCCCTTAATATTCGATTGTACTTGCGTGAACATGGTGCAGGCGAGAGCCGTTGAAATACCAATAGAGGCAAGCAAATAATTGAATCCCGGTGTGTGATACCAAATGGGCATCGTGCGAATTAATAAAAATACGCCGGCGTGAATCGACAATGAGCCATAGAAAATGGCGCTGGAATGAGTAGGCCCCTCCATGGCTTTGGGGAGCCAAAAACAAAAGGGAATTTGCGCGGATTTCCCCAAAACCGGTAATAAAATACCGATGCTTAATACCCACCGCCACGTAGTTGGGACGTGAGATAAAATCGACTGAGGATTGAGATTCTGAAAATCTCCAAAGAGGCTCACATCATGCCAGAAAAAATGAGTAATAAGAATACTTGCGAGCAATCCTAGGTCGCAGAAACGATAAATATAATAGGCTCTCGTAGCGGCTGCGACGGCTTTGGGGCGGTGCCAGAAATAGCCAATCAATAAAAATGATGCCAAGCCAACAATTTCCCAGCCCGCAAAAATTAAGTCCATAGTTCCCGACAAAACAATTAAATTCATGCCGAAAACAAAAGTAGAAATGATGATAAAAAAACGACGGTATTGAGGGTCGCGGTGCAAATAGCGATGGGAGAAAAATCCAATCAAACTGGTTATGAACGCGATGGTGAGAAGAAAGATCAACCCAAAGGTGTCGTAAAAGAGTCGAAGATCAATGGAATAGTGAGGGCTTAAATGGGCCTCGATGAAGTTGAGAGTTCCTGGCTTCGTGTCGCTCACTAGCCAGGTGGATGTCGCGGTTAGTGCGCCCATTAGACTTGAGGCAAAAAGCCACCGCACTAAGCGGTAACTAATTTTTTCTGCGAGGACTAAATTATCCACGAAAAAAAAAGAGGCCCCTAGTAATACTGCTAAAACCAAAGGTGAGAACAGGGCAATCAAGACCGTTACGAAAAATATGGCCGAAGAAATCATATATCCCTCGCTAAAGCTGTTGCCATGACCGATTTTGTGGCTGATATAGTTTAAGAATATTATTATCCGGATGCAGTGCTGCAACTCTTAGCCAATCATTATAGAGCCACGGTTTGATAATCAGGTTCTTTTCAAAAGTGTTTTCTATAACTTCTTCATGCTGCTCAATAACGATAAGCAATCTCACCGGATCGTGAATTTCAGTCATTTGGATAGGAAGCCCGGTTCTTAAATCATCATCAAGTCCATTTCCTACCCCGATGAGACTGCAAACATTGTGGGATAATTTAGTTCCGCATCCGTACACCGCCGGATCTACTCGCGAAAAATAATATTCAAGATTAATACCGCCGCAAACCGGAACTACGGCCGACAAGATATTATTAAGAATTTCTCCTTCTTTATCTTGACTGGGGTCATAGCTATTTAAGAAAGCGCGTCGGTCGAGATCAATTTGATAGCTCCTAGAGCGGCGGCCTACTAAAACCATTGCGTTAGTTGCATGTCCGAGTTCAGGACGGGGTTCGAAAAGAGCGTGGGAGCGGTGCAACACTTCCTTGGCGGCATGATCAGGAGATATATTTTTAGCGACCAATGCGAATTTTCGACAACGTTCTTGGGCGTTTTTCTTGATGGCTTCCTGAATTAATTGATTGAATTCTTTGAAGAGCCCTTGCTGTAAAAGATCCAGGTCATCGGTTTCAAAATACTGCACTTGGTCATTACAGGTATCGTGAAAACCCCCGATAAACACTGTATCTGAAGGAATGACGAGATTTTTTTGCTGCAATAATTCCCGCACCGATGCGCGATTGGCCATGGCCGCGAAGAGCCGAGCATTAATAGCTCCTGGGCGTCCGGAGCAAGCGCCGCAGTCATAGGCGGCAAAATGGGGATTATTGAGGCTTGATGATCCGTGGCCGTGCACAAATATCAAGGGCGAAAAATTATGCGACAGGCCCATATTGTTGAGAGTGTTATAGACCCGATCTGCCATTTCCTGGATGCTATAGCCGTGAAAAAGACCATCGGCGCCAACGCCATCGCTGCTTCGCTCAAAGTCTGGCAAGGGATCGTTTTTCGGAAAACGCGTGGATTTTTTAAATGCGAAAGGGTGGAAGAAACTGCTCATTAATCGAAAGAGAGACAGATGTCCTAAAGTATAGGCACTTAAAAATCCTAGGACGGTTGAATTCGCTCCATGGCGCGTTAAAAATTTTGCCATTTCAACCAGCGTTGCTGCGTGATTTTTTTTGTAAATTTTCTCTTCTTCAATAATATAGGCGGGCTTGATATTGGCGGGACATATTCTTTGGGGCAGATTATTATTGGTTTTTAGGTAGGCATCGATTCCGAAAAATCCGGCGCTGCCGAAGGTTTCTATATCGCTACTTTGTTCTTCTAGAATTCTTCGGAATGAGCATTCTCGATCATCAAGGCAGAATATCGCTTGGAAATTTTTTCTAGCAACCTTTAGTTTTACTGGAGGCTTCGCGGTGAGTTTGCTTGCCACTTCTCGATAATAAGCATTTTCCAGGGCCTGGTGCCAAACTTTGGTCAAGAAATGGGTGGACATCAATTCGATCGTCGACAAAGTTGCATTGTGCTTATTCACATGAAGAAACCAGGCAACAGAAATCATGTCGGCCTTATCAGACCGTGAAATTTTTTTCGCCGCTTCGCTGACTTGAAAATGGTCGATAGGTTTCCAGTGAGGAAAGGTTTTAATAAATTGTTGTTCTAAGGCCAATTTAAGGCTCAGTAACTGGCCTAGATCAATAGCGCACTTTGTATCTAGGCTTTCAGGATGGTGCGCAATAACATTGACCATGCCCGACCACCCCGGGTGAGCTAACAAACTTTCTTGAAGGTAGGGCGTGTAAAAAGCGCTGTCAGTGAACATGGATGACAACAGTTCAGGAATTGCTATTTCGGGAGCCTTGCTTAAAATATTGGCAAGTTCTTGATTATTGATCCACGGTTTAAGCGGCATTTTACTTGATTGCGCGAGATGATGAACGGCATTGAGAAAGCTTTGATCACGATTTAAATAGGGCCATAAACTTACTCCTTGATCAACGAAGGAGCCGAGCAAACGAAATAGGAGCTGGTGGACTTCGTGATCGAAACTAATTCCTAGCTGTTTGATGACGAGTTGCCGGAGGATCCGCGGATTAGGAGTATAAGTTTTTTTATGAGCAGAAATTATTGAGATTTGATTTTTAAGATCCGAGAAAGAAATGGCTTTTTGTTTGGCTAAATGCTTTAAAGTTTGTTCGTCATTAATAGTAAAAAAATTAAATAACGCATCATAAAAAATTTCTTTTTCACCTTCTAATTCTGAGGGTAAATAAGACATTAAAGAATCTAATAAATCAGTTTTATTTATTGAGCCCGACGAAAATTTAGCTCGATAAAAAGCCAAATCCAAATAGCTCCGTGCTTGAAAAAGGTCGCCCGCTTTTTTGATGGCGTTATCGAATGGCTGATCGATAAAAGCGAATAAAGTATTCTGATGAATAAAATCTTTGATGGGCCCTTGGTGGGGTAGCAAATGCGCAATCCCGCTTAGTTCGCAGATTGCGCAATAGGGCTGCTGGTGAAGATGTTGTTTCATGATTTCTCAGGCAAATTTATGAGTGGAGAGAGGATGCTCGGAAAGCCGATTTAATTTATCAAGTCCGGTTAATCCTAAACGATGTCCGCCCACCTCATCGATTAACGAATGAAGACACGATAAAGTTGTGTGATCAACCAAAGTAGCCTCGCTAAAATCTATCACTACTCTTTTGTCAGCATAGAGAGCTTCATTGATGCGTTTTTGTAAAGCAAAATAATTAGAGAAAATTGCAGGGCCTTTTAGGGTGAATAGAGTTTCATGCGCTTGTTCAATTATTTTCAATGGTGTCTTGGTAAGCGTTGAGAGTTTTACTCCCCGACTTAAATGTATGAGCATTTTAAGCAGCATGCCCGCAAGAATTCCGATGAGCAGATCGGAAAGGAGAGTGACAACCAAAGTAGTGAGGAAAAGTGCTAACTGATCGCGGCCGATTTTATAAGTTTTAAAAAACATTGACGGAGAAGCCAGACGAATACCGGTCACAATCAACATTGCAGCCAGAGCGGCGAGAGGAATTTCTCTAATTAAAGGACCGGCCCACAAAACGGCAACCAAGAGAAATGCGCCGTGAAAAAAATTTGACCAATGATCTTTGGCACCATTGTCGATATTGGCCTTACTTCGAACCACTTCGGAGATCATGGGAAGGCCGCCGATAAATGAGCAAATAAGATTGCCAATACCAACTCCGAGCAAATCGCGATTGAGATTGGATTTTTTCTTAGTTTTACTGAGCGAATCTACCGCTATGACGGTCAATACTGATTCGATACTCCCGACGAGAGCCAACATCAAAATATATTTATAGGCTATGGGATTTGAGAGCACTGAAAAATCGGGAAATACCAATGAATTTATTATACTGCTTGGAATATTCACCAAAACATTGGGACCGACTTGGTAGTCGTGATTGAACACATGATAATAATGAGGGATTTCTAAGTGCCACAAGAGTCCGAGGGGAACTACCACTAATAAGGCCACGAGCGCCGGGGGTACGGATTTGAGTATCCTGCTCGGAATGAGGGGCAGTGCGATCATGCAAATTAAGGTGAAGATTCCAATGAAGGCGAGTTCCGGATTTACATTGAGGATGCTGCTTGGGATCTCCCCGATGAGTTCTAAAGTGGATTTGCCGTGGGGAGATGCCCCGACCAAAATATGGGTTTGTTTTGCCACAATAATTATACCGATAGCGGCGAGCATTCCGTGAATAACCGAAGGCGGCATTAATCGGCCAAAACGAGCAGTTTTAAGAAAAGCAAAAATTATTTGTAAGACTGCAGCAAAAACACCTAGCGCCAGAAATTTTTTATAGCCGCTTGCTAAATCACCGCCACCAAGTTCAGTAACCGCACCCATGACGATAACGATCAACCCAGCCGCGGGTCCTTTAATGGATAACTGACAGCCCCCAATCAAGCTCACCACCATGCCGCCAATGATTGCGGTAATGATCCCTGCGATAGGCGGGCAAGAGCTCGCGATGGCTATGCCTAGACATAAAGGCATGGCAATCAGCGCGATAAAAAATCCAGATTTCATCCCGTTTAATACATCTTTAGGCATACTCATTCCTCGTGATCTGCAATAACTGACTTAATCCCATCTAGGCTTATAGTAGTCCGATACATAATTGGGATTGAAAAAATCATTGATTAAGATAAATCTTGCTCCATTCAATGAGGTTTTCCTTGGCTTACTGGATTTTAAAGACTGAACCAACGACCTATTCATTTGAAAACTTGGTCACCGATAAAACAACTTGTTGGGATGGCGTGCGCAATTATCAGGCTCGCAATAATTTGTCAGCGATGAAAATTGGTGATTTGGCCATGATCTATCATTCGGTCGGGCCCAAAGAATTGGTTGGAATCGCTAAAGTGATAAAAAGCTCCTATCCCGATCCGAGTGCCACTGAAGATGTTTGGGTAGCGGTGGATATAGCCTTTCAAAAATATTTAGCGCGCCCTGTGAAACTCTTAGAACTCAAATCAATTCCTGAACTGTGCGATCTTAGTTTGGTGAGGCAAGGCCGTTTGAGCGTATGCCCGCTAAGCAAAATAGAATGGGACATAATTTTAAGCCTCGCCAAGTCTTAAAGATAGATTTGGAATAAAGACTATCGACCTCGCGTTGGCTCGCATTATCGACTTATGAGCACCTGCTCAAGGAGAATAAATGCGCGCACAACGATTCATTCGGGGTTTTGTCGGCCTCATGTTGGTTTTACCCAGCCTTTCAAGTTTTGCTGCCAAACAACAATATTCTGGCGGGGGGCCCTGCTCCATAACGGCAGATGCGATTTCAACGACCGTTGTTGGCGTTCTTGTGGTTACTGGCGGTGGTGTAACGACAAGTTCTGGTGCTATATCGACTTCAACGGGTGTTCCTTTTACTACGACGGTCGACTGCAATGATGGAAATGTGCCCTTCACTAAAAACAATGTTCATGATTATTTAGAGAGACAAACGCGTCATCCGAGCGCTCTCGTTCGTTTTATTGGGTGGCATAAATTTTTATTTATGTCGGGTGATTACGCAGAAGAGAGAGAAGAAAGAAGACAAGAGAAAAAAGATAAACGTCGCGAGAAGAAAGAGAATAAAAAGAAAGAAAAAAATAACATGAAACCGAGTGAGATTATTTGCACTATTAGTCCCGCACAAAAAGACGAAATATCATTTCCGCAACCAGAACCAAAAGAAATAAAGGCGCCTTGTTTCCAAATTGATCAAGTTGTTGATCAGGTGGAGTAATATCAATAGTATGCTCTTTTCTTCTTTAGAGTGGGAGGCTAAAACAATGATAAGAAAATTTTTTGTATTAAATTCGTTATTATTGTTTTTGGCTCAGGTTACACCGGTTATTTGTTGGTCTGTTGAAGAGAGAGAAGAAGTGCTTGAAGAAAAAACTTTTTTAAGCTCTCTATTTGATGATCAAGATAGGGTTGAGCGGAAAGAATTAGAGGCGATTTTAGATGATAATTTAAGTGAGTTTATTAGTAAAATCAGGAAGTCCGAAAAAAATAGCTCCCAAAAAGTGCAGTTTAATAACTTGCGTGCGGCTTTGGGGCATCCAAAAAAACGTTCCAATTTGGTATTTCACAGCACCAATGCTCGTTTGCAGCCACGACTTCCCTTCAAACAACAGGAAATTCCATCGCACAAAAAAGTTAACGATAGTTTAAGGGAGACGCTGATAGCATGGTTAACTGACCCGCAATTTTATGAAATAGCGCCGGATATTGCTCAGCGATTAGAGAAATTATTCAACCTCATTCCTCCTCATCTCGATCGGGAAAATAACGATAGTTTAACCGAGAAGCATATCGTGGTTTTTCCTGACCGTATGGATCCATTCTTTAAATATTATCATTGGCCCGTGGTGCTCAGCGCCGACCGCATTCATAGCTTGCAGCTCATGTCGATCGAAGGAGGAAATGAGGCGAAAAATATGTTTGGCCATAGCGAGCTTCGCATCGTGCTTTGTGATCCAAAGAGAGAGCAGATGAGCGACGAGTGTCTTACTGAGGATTTTGCTTATCATTTGGTTCTGACTTTTCGGGCGCAAATGCCTGCAGGCGAGCGCTTAAATCCTGGAAAAGCAATCGTCGGAGATTATCCATCGCGGGCATTTCTTAATTTATTGTCGGATGGCCTTGCGCAATACGACAAGGAGAAACGTGTGGTTTTCACTCTTCCCCTTAATCTTAGTCGGCAACAATTGGAGCTCTTTGTCACTCATTTGAGCCGCGTTCTTAAGCAAGAAGGGCCTTATAAATTTTTCTCAAATAATTGCGCGACAGAGCTTTTTGCTTTTCTGCAGGCGCTGGTGGAAGAGCCTCGCTTCTTTGAAAGCATGCCTCTTTCGCCTAATGGCCTAATTCAATCTGCCAAAAATGCGGGCTTAATTAATATAGAATGGCCTCATCAACGTAAAAAAACTCTTGATTTACTAAGATTAGAGGATCGTGGCTTAGCTTTTGTTCCGACTCAGACAAAACAGCACTATTATTTTAAAGAACTTAAGAAAAGAATTAGCTTAGTAGCTGTGGATCCTTCTATGGAATCGCGCGTGTTTTTCAGCCTAAGATCTTATGAGAGATTGGCGTGGTATGATGGCATTTTTAGGAGCATCCCTAAGCGATTTAAAACAGATAAAAATAAAGAAAAAATTAAAATTATAGTGGGTCTAATAACTATTTTGGAAGAATTGCTAAATAATAAATTAAAACACCAGTTAGTAAAAGAAGTTTCTCTATGGCTTAAGAGTGTAGATAAAGATGATTTAATGCAAGATAGCCAAGAAAAATTTATGGCGAGTGAACAAGAGATTCTTAATAAAACAACAAAAAAATTAAAACACATTAAAAAACGAGGCCACCTGATCACGCTGACAACGCACAGCGAGCTTCAGAAATGGCGACGACGGGAACTGAGGGCGAGAAAGGAAATGACTGAGAATTGGCTTCTTAAACGTCAACTGTCACTTCTTCTCGCCAACACCGAATTGGATGGGCAGCAGCAAATTACTAATTATCTGCAGGGACTAAATAATCCCCAAAATCCGCCACCACAGCCCACCGACCACCAACCAAATGATAATATTGACGAAGCTCATTATGAGGCCTACGCGCCACCACTCGTCGAGCTTGACATAACCCGATCCGAATAGAATCGGTGCCGGGCCAATACCGTAGTGAGTGAGGGAGCCAAAAAGAGAACTTGCGAAGCACAGCGCCAAAGCGAAGGGGGTGGCTGGGGCGCCGAGCGCGATTGCGCCCATAAGGAAGGGCAAAAACATGGCGCCGACGTGAGCGGTGCAGCTTGCGAAAAAATAATGGCTGTAAAAATAAACTAAATATAATAATAAAATGCCTATGACCACGTGTAAACTGCTCATTTGCGTGGCGACCATTTGGCCGAACCAACCTGCAAAACCCGTGGTAGAAAGACCTTCCGCGAGGGCCAAAAGCGCGCCAAACCAAATGAAAGTTTCAAAGGCGCTATGCAGTTTTAGAAGCTGATCCCAGCTAAAGACGCCGACCACCAAAAGAAAAGTCATACCTAGGAGCGCGGCAACCACCGCAGAAACATCAATGAGAGGGCCGAGCAGCCACAAAGTCATGAGTAAAAAGAAGCCCAAAGCCATCCAGCGCTCTTGGGCTTTCATGGGGCCTAAATTTTTTAACTCTATTTTGGCGTTAACTACCGCACTTGTCGTGTCTTTAATTTCTGGGGGAGCGATTTTCGCTAACACGATGGGAATGGCGAATAAACTTGCGAGACCAGGGGCTAAGGCCGCGAGTGCCCATGAGACCCACGTGATTTCGACCCCAGCATTTTTAGCCAATTTAGCCGCAAATGGATTTGCCGCCATGGCTGTCATAAACATCGCCGAAGTGACCACGGTAAAATTAAATAAGCATAAAACTAAATAGGTGCCGATGCGCTGGCTGGATTTTTCATTGGGATGACTATCAAAAGAACGCGCAATCGATTCTACAACTGGGTAAATAATTCCGCCCGTTCTAGCGGTGGAGCTCGGTGTGCCCGGCGCCAAAATCAGTTCGGTGAGTCCAATCCCGTAAGCAATGCCAAGGGAACTTTTGCCAAATGCTGCGATAAATAACAAAGCAATTCGTCGTCCAAGACCGGTATGCACAAAACCAAATGATATAAAAAAAGCACTTAAAATGAGCCACGTTATGGGCGATGTAAAACCACTAAAAGCCACGCTAAAAGTCATGCTTTTGGTTAAAATAGCGACGGTAAGTCCCATTAATGAAGCGGCCCCCATAGGGAAAACACCAAGCATCACCAGCACGATGGTGCTGAGAAATATAGCAAATAATTGCCAAGCATCTGCACCAAGACCCGCTGGAGTGGGCAAAAAATAAACCAGCCAACCAACAAAGAGCGAGAAAATAAGTTTGATATTGCGTTTTGAATTGAGCATGAGGGCTTATTACCAATTATTCCGAAGGTGTACGCGGATTAACTATCGGGTAGGCGCGATTGGACAAGGGAGTGGGAATAAGGATATCAGCGAGCCCGTGCGAGCCTATACCGAGGCCGCTGGAATCAGCCACCCATCTCTTCTAATTCTTGCCAGCGCTCATAGAGCTTCTCTATTTCTAGCTCCACAATTTTTAGCCGCTCAATCTTTTCCTGGCTGAGCTTGGCGTCGCGAAAAACTTCGCTATTGGCAAGATCGGCGTGAAGCTTGGTTCGTTCGCTTTCTAGATTCTCAATGAGGCCGGATATTTTTTGCCATTCTTGTTCTTCTTTAAAACTTCTCTTTTTCGCCCGAGGACGTTCTCTTTCTATTTTGTGGGAAGATTTTTTACTTTCACTCCCAGATGATGAGCCTAACTCTTTTGCCTTTTGTCCTCGATAATCGCTGTAATTACCGTTGTAAACTTCAAGACGGCTTTGGGTGCCGACAGCCTCGAACGCGATAATATGATTGCAAATATGGTCTAGGAAACTTCGATCGTGGCTCACCACGAAAACCACGCCGTCATAATCGAGCAATATTTCTTCCAACACAGCGAGACTCGATACGTCCAAATCGTTGGTAGGCTCATCGAGAAGCAAACAATTGGCTTGATGCCGAAAGAGTTTGGCAAGCATTAGGCGGTTTTGTTCTCCACCAGATAAACCTGAAACTCGGCGATTAGCATCGCCACCAGAGAACAAATAGCGTTCTAGATAGCTGGCGATATGAATTTTTTGTTCGTCGATATGAACATAGTCACCGTGGTCTGCCAAGGTTTCTTTGAGTGTTGCATTAGGGTCGAGGATTTCTCGATGCTGGTCGAACTCAAGAACTTTAGTGTTTTTGCCAAATTTAATATGGCCGAAACTCGGTGCTATTTTTCCTGCCAAAATGGACAAGAGCGTCGTTTTTCCGACACCGTTGGGGCCCAAAATTCCATAGCGCTGCCCGGCGCCAACTTTTAGGCTAAAATTCTTAAACAAAACTCGCTCGCCGATGGCCGCACCAACTTGATCAAGCTCCAAAATGGTATTACCCAAACGCTTTATTCGCGCGGTGGCAAGCTGAAGCTGTTTATTTCTTTGAGATACATTATCCTTCGTGATTTGATCCATGAGTTCATAAGCCCGATCGATGCGGGCATTTTGCTTGGTAGTTCTTGCAGGCGTGCCTGCTCTGAGCCAAGCAAGCTCTCCGACCATCAAGCGTTCACGACGGTGAAGACTGCGCTGGTCAATTAATTCTCGCACTAATTTATTTTCAAGATAATTGGCGAATGGAGGTTCGTGGCTATATATCTGACCCTTATCAAGCTCTACAATTTTCGTGGCCATCTCGTCGATAAAAGCTCGATCGTGGGAGACAAAGAGCACGGCAGAAGTGGATTTGGTAAAAGTTTCCACAAGAAATTGAATAGCTCTGATATCAAGGTGGTTGGTGGGCTCGTCGAGCAAATAAATATCGGGAGCTTGCAATAAAATTCTAGCTAAATCCACCCGGCGTTTTTCACCGCCCGACAAGGTGCCGATGGCTTGATCTTTAGCACTAATGCCGAGGCGACTAAGCACGGTGTCAACGAGATAATCCGTATCAAAACCACCCTTGTGTTCAATGAATTGCGTCAATTGATCGATTTTAGTTACCAATCGACCAGCATCTTTTATGTGAGCGGATTCCTCGCATAAAACCTGGTGTTCAGCGATAGCCGCCAAATGTTCTGCCATGCCGAGACGAACCGTCTCTAATACGGTTAAATCTTTGTCGAGGTCGGGGGTTTGCTGCAGCAGCGCAACGGTGATGCCCTTAGCCTTTTCAATTTTGCCACCATCAGGGGCCTCACCAGCCAAAAGCTTGAGCAAGCTCGACTTTCCCGCGCCATTTTGCCCGACTAATGCGAGACGTTCTTTGGGTAACAAGGAAAGCGAAACGTCATCAAGAATAACGCGATCGCCGAAAGCTAAGTGTAGATTTGAGGCATTAAGCATGCCCCTTTATGTCGAAAGCGGGTGAATGACGCAATGGAGGGCCAGAATTCGTCATTGCGAGCGTAGCGCGGCAATTGAATTGGCACTTTGCCTGGATTGCCGCGCTACGCTCGCAATGGCAGTAGGTTTTTATACAAAGAGGATTCTAGCGTTTGTTGCCATCTTCGCCAGCACCATCATCTTCATCATCCTCGCCGCCAACCCGAACCATCATTTCTTCCCAAGCCATGATGAGACCAGGAGCGCCAGCTACATCTGGGCTTGAAAGCGATCCAACGCGAAAAATTTTCTTTTCCCAAGTTGCAAAAGTGACCGTTTCTTCAAAAAGTCGATCGCCTAAATTAGCGCTAATATGACATTGGACGCTTTGGCAATAACCATGTCCTTCATGGGAAATATCCCCCAAAGCTGTGTGTTCAGTGAGCGCAACCGTGAAAAAACCATTATCGGAGAAATCAAAACTTAGACTAAAAGCTCCAACGCCATATTCTCGCACATAATCAACCTTCCAAGTATTCCAGTTCACCGTAGCGAGACTGGAATAGGTGCCGCTTTGGTCGCTGGCGGTAATATAATGTCCGAGCCCTAGGTATTGGCCGGTAGGAAAATCGGTGATTGGTGTGTAATCCTTGGGCCCCGGAATTTTTTTCGAAGAATTTACCAGAAATGATTCTACGGGTGAATATCTGTTAACACCCGCATCCTTCGCTAAAAGTGAGCCGGCTAGTAAAAAAATTGCACAAAATAATACTCTTTTCATGATCCCCCCCGGAAACATGCGGTGATGCTTTTAATTGGTAACTTGATTGGGGAATTAATTGCAAGGGAAGCTGGGGAGTCATTATGTCGAGGTAACTCTAAACGCACGCACCTTTTCCTTGGATTGCCGCGCTCCGCTCGCAATGACGAGTGGTGTGCGAGAAATTCGTCGTCATTGCGAGCGAAGCGCGGCAATCCATGCCTTCGTGTCGACGCTTAAATTCGCGCCACCTTCAGATGAGGGATACTTTGCTCCAGCAAGGCCATCAAATGATCGCTGGGATTCACGAGGATCTTTCTCGATAAACTCATTTCCAAATCGATATATTGATTCAGACTAAAGCGCATCCGGACGGTTTTTTCTCCAGGATGTTCGCTGAAGAGTTTTTGCATATGCATGAGAACTTTTTCATCTACTTTGGCGTCACGCAGATCGATGCTTAAATAAGCGCTACGGCTGATTTGCGCATCTGCAAGTAAACGCACTTCGGTGAGGCGCATTTTAGGTTTTTGTTGCTGTCCTTCGTCGTCCATATCGTCGATCAAGGCGCGACCGGTGATGATGAGCGGCTCTTTGGTTTTTAATAAACTTTCAGCTTGCTCATAAGCGCCGCTAAAACATAAAAGTTCGGCTTGCCCAAAACTATCTTCTAGCACCACTACCGCCCAGCGCCCTTTGCCACTTTTTAAGGGCCGTTCTTTGAGCATACTCACTACGCCGACAATGCTCACTTCTTCCAAATGGCGAGAGCTCGCTAGCTGCACGGTGGGGATGGCGCCCAGGGCTTTGGCATCTTTTTCATAAGGATCGAGCGGATGGCCTGATAGATAAAAACCCACCGCTTCTTTTTCCATTAATAATCGATCTTTTTGCAGGTATTCACCAACTTCAGGATATTCTTCAAGACTATCTTCTTCAGTGTTGGTAGAAAACATATCAAACATACTTGTTTGACCGCGATTATTGTCCTTTTGAATGCGTTGAGCTTGAGCGATAGCTTTATCGATCGAATGCATGAGCTGTTTTCGAGGGCGCGAAAAGCAATCAAAGGCACCCGACTTAATCAAAGCTTCCAATACTTTTTTATTTACTTTGGATTGGGCCACATTTTGGCAAAATTGATAAAGACTTTGGGCAAAACCTTTTTCTCGTCTGGTCTCGATGATGGCCTCGAGAGCCGCATCGCCCAAGCCCTTGACCGCGCCTAAGCCGAAACGAATTTTCCCGTAGGAAGTCTGTTTGGCGTTTGAGCTTGATTCATAGTCCACCGTAAAATCGCGCTCGGAAATATTGATATCGGGCGGCAGAACTTTGATGCCTTGAGAGCGCGCTTCTCGGATATATTTCACCACATCATCGGTGGAACCGCTCGAGGTAGTAAGCAAAGCCGCCATGAATTCCACGGGATAAAAGCGTTTCAAATAAGCGGTTTGGTAGGTAATGAGCGCATAGGCGGCGGAGTGACTTTTGTTAAAGCCATAGCCTGCAAATTTTTCAATAGTATCGAAAACTTGACCGGCATTTTCTCGACTTACGCCATTTTTTTCAGCGCCGGCAATGAAACCTGCACGCTGTTTTTCCATCTCTTCAAATTTTTTCTTTCCCATGGCGCGACGCAAAATGTCGGCGGAGCCCAAGGTGTAGCCAGCCAGAACCTGGGCAGCTTGCAAAACCTGTTCCTGGTAAACAATGGTGCCATAAGTAGGCTTCAGCACGGGTTCCAAAAGCGGATGGGGATAAATCACCGCTTTACGGCCATGCTTACGCTCAATAAAATCGTCCACCATGCCCGATTGCATGGGGCCAGGGCGATAGAGGGCGCCGGCAGCGATTACGTCTTCAAAACAATCGGGTTTTAGGCGCCGGCACATGTCCTGAAAACCGCCGGATTCAATTTGAAATACGCCTAAAGTGTCGCCAGAAGCGATCAGATCAAAAACTTCTTTGCGATCGGGGGCTAAAAGTTCAATGGTTAAATGCCGAATTTTGTCATCGCTACGCGCCGCGTGAGGATGGAGCGCGCGCTTTTTTTCTCGAGCATCGAGATCAAGCTTATTTTCTTCGTCGATGCGCCGGTTCACCATTTTCTCGGCGTGAGCGATAACATCGAGGGTTTTTAGACCCAAAAAGTCGAACTTGACGAGGCCGGCATCTTCGACTTTGTCCTTGTCGAATTGCGTGATGAGTTCGCCGTTGGCCCCAGAAAAAACTGGTACATATTCCACCAGATCTTTTTCGCCGATAACAATGCCGCCGGCATGCATGCCGGCTTGTCGATAAAGACCTTCCAAAACCCGAGCATTTTCGAGCACTCGAGCATAAAGCGGATCGCTTTTAGCTTTTTCCTTAAGTTTGGGCGCATATTCGAGGGCTTGTTTAAGATCGGGCTTTTTGCCGTCGATCAAGAGAGGCATCGGTTTTGTGAGTTCATTAATTTCAGCGAAGGGAATGCCCAAAGTTCGCGCTACATCTTTGACAGCGCTTTTAGGATTGAGCGCCGAATAGGTAGCGATTTGCCCCACGCGATCGCGGCCATAACGGTCCGCCACGTATTGAATCACCTCGCCACGGCGTTCTTGCATGAAATCGATATCAAAATCGGGCATGGATACCCGTTCTGGATTTAAAAAGCGCTCAAAGAGCAAGTTATAAGGAATCGGATCAATATCGGTGATACGTAAAACATAGGCCACCAGCGAGCCTGCGCCCGACCCACGACCTGGGCCCACTTTGATTTCATGATCTTTAGCCCAGTTGATAAAGTCCTGAACGATCAAAAAATAACCCGAAAAACCCATCCGAATAATAACGCCAAGCTCTTGTTCAAGACGTGCCCGATAATGATCAATGTCGACGGAATAGGGCATTTCTTTGATGCGACGTAAGAGGCCTTGATTGCTCAGATGGCGCAAATAATCTTCTTCGTCGCGATAGCTATCCGGGCAAGGAAATTGCGGTAAATAGGTTTTTCCCAGCTCGATTTCTACCTTGCAGCGCTGTCCAATTTCGCAGGCATTGGCAAAAGCATCGAGATAATCACCCTTCAATAAATCATACATCTCGTCGTGAGAACGGATATAGAAGGCATCGGTTTCGTGTTTATGAAGGGTTGGATCGTCCCATGCTTTTTGCTGACGAATGGCCATTAAAATATTTTGGGCGTCGTGTTGGTCGCGGGTGACGTAGTGGCAATCATTGGTGGCGAGGGTGCGCAGGCCCTCTTCTTTGGCAAATTGTGCAAGCTGAGCATTGACGCGTTCTTGCAGGGGAATGCCATTTGGTTGCACTTCGAGAAAAAAATGCTCGGGGCCAAAAATATGTTTGAAGTCTCGTATGGCCTTGCGGGATCCATCGAGGTCATTTTGGGCGCATTTTTTAGAAACTTCGCCGCCTAAGCATGCGGTGGAGGCGATCAAACCTTCGCGATGTTTATAAAGTAGCTTTTTGTCGATTCGAGGGAAAAAATATTTTCCGTTGATAAATGCTTCTGAACTCAGCTTTCTTAAATTGCGATACCCAATGTCGTTTTCAGCCAACAAAACCAAGTGAAAATTCTCACGGACTTTATCGGTATAATCAGCCGTTCCCGTGACATAAGCTTCCATGCCCATGATGGGTTTTATACCGGCGCTTTTAGCCTGTTTATAAAAATCCAAAGCACCAAACATATTGCCGTGGTCGGTAACTGCCACCTGCTTCATACCAAGTTCACCGACGCGACTTATTAAATCCTTGATGCGGATGGCGCCATCCAGAAAGGAATATTGGGTATGTAGATGCAGATGGGTAAAATCTTTACTCATGGGTCCCGGGCCTAATTTAAAAACCAATAAAAGGATTAGCGCGAAAAGGCTTAAACTTGAATCGAGTCAGCTTATTTTTGGCATTTTGGACAATAAAAAGTCGAGCGACCGCCTTGTTTGATCCGTTGTATGAGTGTCTGGCAGGCGAAACAATTTTCACCATCTCTTTGAAATACTTGCAAAAACTCAAGATTATCGCCTTTTTTTCCGGATCCATCGACGTAATTAGAAAAGGTGGTCCCGCTATTTTTAAAGGCCAAGTTTAAAACTTCGACGATGGCTATAACCAGTTTTTTATAGGTATTTGTGCTGATCTCTTGGCCGCTCTTGCTAGGATCAATACCCGCTAAAAAAAGCGCTTCTGACGCATAAATATTGCCTACACCTGCGACGATTGATTGGTCTAGCAATATTTCTTTAATCGCTCGAGAGGATTTTTTCATTGTATGAATTAAAGGCAGATGATCTTTAATGGTCATATGAAATGGATCAGGCCCTAAGCGGTTAATAATGGTTTTTTTACTGTGTTCATCGCAGGCATCGATCAAACCAAAGCGCCGAGGATCTACGTAGCGAATTTCTTGACTACTATGTTTAAGAGGCCAGCGAAGGTGGGTGTGCTTCATCAAAGGCGCGTCAATATCTTCAACTTTGAGTTGCCCCGTCATGCCAAGTTGGGCAACGATAGCAGTTTTTTGGTTGGCGCTGATAAATAATATTTTGCCATAGCAAGAAACCTCGTCGATTTTACTATTCTCAAGGCGCTTTAATGCCCCATAATCGGCAACTTTCCGTAAGCGGGCAGGGCTATGCCATAAAGAGCCAAGCTCTTTTCCCACTAAACTTTGACCGAGGGTTTTTGCCACGGTTTTTACTTCAGGTCCTTCAGGCATAGACCTGTTAATAAGCGGATTAGAGGGTTGGTAAAGCGGGGTCGGTAGTGCCTCTGCGATTTTTTTGGGGGCTGACATCTTTTTTCACCAAGATGACCCCCAAAAGCGCCATGAGCCCTCCCACCAATTCGAGCGTAGAGGGCCATTCACTTAATACCAACCATGCGAAAAGGGTCGATAAAAAGGGCATCATATAGAGGTAAGCGCTCGCTTTCGCCACTAAAGTTTTAGACAAACCATAGCTCCATAACCACTGGCCAATGGTGGAGGGAACCAGTCCCAAAAAAATCGCAGCCCAGGTAGCGCTTGCAGGTGCCTTAGCAAACTCGTCAATTAAATTGGGCAGGAAAAAGAGCAAGGCCAGAGTGGCGAACCAGGTGGAAATCGCGCATACATGCCACGGCGAAAGTTGGCCGAGCATATATTTTTGCATAATCGATTGAATGCTGCCGCAAATGGTCGCTGTTATCACGAGCATGAGGCCCAAATTAAAATTGTGTTGGATAGGTTGACCTAGAACAATAATAGCGACGCCGATGCAGCTAATACTGATTGCAATAATTGAATTCAAAGAGGTTCTCTCTTTGAGAAATCCCATGGCTAAAATAGTGTTGATAATCGGAGTTTGCGCCACCAAAAAACTGGCCATTCCCGGGCTAATACTTTTTTCGCCGCTGTTGAGCAAAATGCTATAAGCCGCGGTGCCCACGGTGCCAATAAATAAAAGCGACAAAACTTGCTGGCGATTTAATCGCGGCAGTTTGGCATTAAAGAACATAGGCAGTGCGAGACAAATGGAGGCCAGCCCAAAGCGAAAAAGACCTACCGATCCCGGTGAATAGCCGGTGAGACTCATTCGAATAGCCACGAATGCGCCCGACCATAAGATCACGGCACTTAAGAGGGCTAAATTTACTTTTAGCGCGTTTGACATAGCTAAAAGATAATTATCCCTCAGATAGGGGCTTTGGCGCGATTCTTAGCTTTGTTTAATTATCTTCAGGTCCTTTAACCTTGTGTAGTCGTCATTGCGAGCGGAGCGCGGCAATCCATCCGGATTGGCGAGGGGCGCAGCAAGGACCAGGCTCCACTGAAAATCTCCAGCCTTGCGAGACAAAGGGGTCTTTGCAGAGGCCAAAAATTCCATCCAATCGTGGCATTGGTGCCGGGATGAATAGCTCCCTGATACCAAAAGCTGGTGGATGATTCGATTCCAGAGCCGGCTTCTCTGAGCTTATCGTGCACGTTCGTTACATTGTCCATGCGATCATCGATGAAGAGCACCTTTTTAAAGGGATAATGCGGACGTGCAGCATTAAGAAATTGTCTCAGAAGAGTCCCTTTATTGGTGTAATTCGCATAAAGAACGCCATTTCGGTAAGTAGCACCAGGATTGAAGTTAGCGACCCAGGCATAGGAGGCATTTAATCCTAGGGCATTTAAATCCGCGTGGCCACCTTCAGCTAAATTTGCGGGCATATGGCGAGCGGTAAGCGCAATGAACTTAGCACCTGGATTGGTGGTAGTATTGGAGCACTGATTAATAAGAGCTTGCCACATTGTCAAGGTTCGGTTGTGTTCGGCGAGGCTCAGATTGGCAACATCTGGATAAGGCCAAGTATGACCAGCAACCCAAGCCAAAGTGGCATCAATATCAAAAACTACCAAGGTTTCGTTATCAATCTGGCCTAATATTTCGTTGATATTAAAAGTTTTCATGGTGCGGTAAGCTTGTTTTGAGATAGCGGGAATACCGAGCGGAGTGGCATTATCACCTCTCACCACGTGAAAATGAAGATGTGGCTGCGATTGATTGGCATCACGCCCAGCATTGCTGATGAAACGAAAACTTCCTGTGCCCACAGCCTGATTATCGACGATAATTTGATTGATTGCGGTCAACAGAACTTTCATTTCTTCTCCTGAACCATTCCTAAAGAAATCATAGGTCGAAACATAAGCACCTTTGGGAATAGCCAACATATGCACCCTCGCTTGAGGACCTATATCCCTAAAAGTCATCGCTTTCACGGTGCCGAGAGTGTGAACGCGATAGTTGGCTCCGGCAAATGTTTCATCTACATAACTGCGAAAGGCGTGGTGCGGGCTGTATACCGCATTAATATCCACATTCGGCCCATGATGGCGACGATGCTGACCGGCAACTTGCACCGTATCGCCCAAAGGCTCGCCCCCAAACATGCGCCACGAAAAGGGCTGGCCAGCTTGAGGCAATTCATCGATTACCAATCGATAGCCATGGATGTTGAGTTTTAATGAATCCGCAAGCGTTGGGATTTGCCTAAAAGTCGCTTCTAAACGAGCTCCATCAAGAAGGGCGGCTTGGTAAAACTCCGCAAAATTTGCATAAGATGTGCCATCGGCCTTTTTTGGCACCACGCTCACATCGACTTTCGCAGTCCCGCTTTTTGTTCGCGATACAGTCAATTTATCCGTGCTCAAAGAAGCCACTTCAAGCCCAGGCACTGCATTGAAAAATTCTTTTAATGGACCAGCAGTTTTGGCGATTTCTTGGCAGTTATTGGTAAAAATCTTTCCGCCAAGTCGCTCAACTTTTTCAGCCGCCACATTACAATTGGCGATGTTTTGATTCTGATTATTCTGCTGTTGCTGATTATTCTGCTG
>CAYJDW010000001.1:60909-111725 GCA_964368985.1 uncultured Myxococcales bacterium
TGCTGATTATTCTGCTGTTGCTGATTATTCTGCTGCTGCTGATTATTCTGCTGTTGCTGATTATTCTGCTGCTGCTGATTATTCTGCTGGGGTGGAGTAGTTTGTTGAGGTTGCTCAACTATAATACCCGGTTTGCTTTCAATATCCTCAAGCTCAATGGGGCTGCAGGAAGCATAAAGTATCGATAATAATAAGAAAAAATAATTTTTCATTCAGGTCTCTAAAAAGCATTATAGGTTGACAGTGTACTAATTAATTTTTCTTATGCAATAGAATGATGGCTTTAAATTTTATTTTTTACTGTGAATTTATTGTGCTTGAATTTGGTTATTTTGATTATTATTTTATATACTTTTAAACATGAGTATAATCAAAGAATTTAAAGAGTTTGCTATCAAAGGCAGCGTGGTTGATCTGGCGGTTGCGGTCATTATTGGAACTGCTTTTGGGAAAATCGTTGCATCGCTGGTTCAGGATATTTTGATGCCGCTTCTGGGAAAAATTATGGGAGGAATAAATTTAAGTAAACTAAACATAGTGTTAGCCGAGGCAAAAATAGAAAATGGCCGAGAAATATCGCCGCCGGTCTTACTGCAAGTGGGAAATTTTCTTAATACGGTGGTCGATTTTTTCTTCATCGCTGTGGCGGTATTTTTGGTTATTCGGCTGCTTATGAGAGCCCAGCCGCCCGCTAAGCCCACCGTCTAAAAGCGTCCATCGATCAACCAGTTTTCAATTTGTTCAGGTGCTGGCTTAGCGCGGTCAAGAAAATGGCCCATGCGTTGGCCTTTAACCTTCATATAGTCTTTGGCCAGATGAGGAACATCAGCCACATGAGACAAGCGTTCCACAACATGGATGCCTGCATTAACTAAAGCATCAACTTTGTTGGGATTATTGGTCATCAGACGGACGGATGCGATATTTAAATCCCGTAAAATACGGATGGCGCAATAGAATTCGCGACTGTCGTCCGGAAAGCCTAAAATGCGGTTAGCATCCACGGTATCAACGCCGCCTTCTTGCAGATTATAGGCTTTGATCTTATTGCCCAAACCGATCCCGCGCCCTTCTTGACGCAAATAGAGGAGCACACCAGCCCCTTCGGCGGCTATCATGGACATGGCCTTATCAAGCTGATGTTTGCAGTCGCATTTAAGCGAGGCAAAAACTTCCCCGGTCAGACATTCCGATTGAATTCTCGATAAAACGCCAGATTTATTCTCCACGTCGCCTTTTACAAGCGCGACATGTTCTAGTCCATCCTGCAAATGATAAACGACGCAGCGAAAATCGCCGTAGCTCGTGGGCAATACAGTTTCGGCAAAGCGGATATTGCCAAGCATAATCGCTTCCCTACTTAAGCAAGCAACCATAAACTTCCTGGAAAAGGTTTCGCCTCATAATATCACGGAGTTTTTGTTCGTCTAGCAAGGCCTAAGTCCCGAAAATACCATGTTTAAGGAAGGAACAGCTGTTTATCCATCGCTTGACAATCACCTATCAGTGACTATGGCAATGGTCAGATTCAAAACTAAGATCCGGAGGACTTTATGCCAATTTATGAATATGCCTGTGAAAAATGCCAAAAAACCACTGAGCTTTTACAAAAAGTAGGGGAAGACAGCCCCGAACTTTGCCCCATGTGCGGAACTTCCGGTACGCTTAAAAAAGTGGTCAGCAACAGCGCGTTTCACTTAAAAGGCGGCGGTTGGTACAAGGATTTATATTCATCAACCAAGGCCAGCGACGACAAAGGAAGTTCTTCAACACCAGCAGTGTCAAAGCCCAAGGAAGAGAGTACACTGAGTCCATCGTCTGATAAAAAAGGCGACAAGACTGAATAGGAGTGTTTATGTCAAAAAAAACATTTATTTCCGATATTGAAAAAATTCGCGACCGTGCTCGTAAGCACATGGAGAAAGGCGCCATCACCGACGGATATCGAGGTGACCGGGAACAAGTTATCGCCATTCTTAATGAGGCATTGGCCACTGAGATTGTTTGCGTTTTGCGCTATAAAAGTCACTATTTTTTAGCCACCGGTATTCACTCTGAAGCGGTAGCCAATGAATTTTTACAACATGCTAATGAAGAACAGGCCCATGCTGACGCCATTTCTAGGCGCATTGTTCAGTTAGGCGGCCGCCCTAATTGGTCCCCTGAAGGCTTACAAAAGCGAAGTCATGCTGATTATGTGGAGGGACATTCCTTAAAGCAAATGATTGAAGAAAATCTGGTAGCAGAACGGATTGCCATTGATAGTTATCGCGAAATGATCAGTTATGTCGGCGGCGATGATCCAACAACGAGACGAATTTTAGAAGACATCTTGGCGCAGGAAGAAGAGCATGCGGATGAGTTGGCGAATTTGTTAAGTGGTGTGGAGAAAGAGAAATAGGGCTTCCAAACCTTTTTTCTAAATAGGCCTAAGGCTTAGCACGACAACTCCTCGCCCGCTTGCGGGAGAGGCCAGGGAGAGGGTGGAGGGCCTCAAAGTTTTGGCGTTATTTTTCAGCTAACCCGGAAAGTTTCCTAACTCCACCCTCACCCCCAGCCCTCTCCCGCAAGCGGGCGAGGGAGCGTGGTGCTTCATTTAGCCTCAACATCAATGAGGCTCCCCCACAAAAAAGCGAGCCATCAAGGCTCGCCCCTATCAACTCTTAATTTAACATCTAATCAAGAGCTAATTCATTGCCCGATCGATCGGCATCAAATGCCCTCGTTTTGGTGGTGGCTGGTGTTCCAGACAAGAAACGGTCTGAAACTCTAATCGCCAAAGCTCCATCGGGAGCGTTGTAGGTTTCAACAAAGCCCTTAGCGAGCAATTTATCGAGAACCATGCGGCGATTATCCGGGGTAGTATCTAGGTGAGCTGAGCGCCAGCGGGTCAGAAAATATCCCAGGCCGACATAGCCACCGCTAAATTTATTTTGTGCTTGCTGCAATTCTGCCAAGAAAGAATCCATAGAAATATCGCCGGTTACGGTAGAAATTTCTAGGTTAGACTCATGTTCGTTGACATAAGGTGAATGGCTGTCTTCTTCTGGACCTAACTCACGTTCAAATTCAGCAAGACCTTCAAGCATGTCGATGTGATCAAAAGCAGCGCTTCTGATACGCTTGCTTACGCCGGTACCGCCCCAGCTTGCGATATAAGCTTGTTTACCCAGCTGACGCACCGCTTTAATGGCTGGCGCATAATCCGCATCACCTGACATCAATACTAAGGTGTCATAGGCATTTTGGGCGGCCATTTGCACCATATTGGCCACCATGGTGGTGTCCACTTCTTTTTCCAGCACATAACGATTTTCCACACCGCAATCACTGCAGGTGATGGAGCCGACTTTGCGCTTAAAGGTGTGCACAAAAAAACCTGGTTGGGTCTCAAGCATGTCGAGAAAGCCGGCCAGTTTTTGTTGGGGATCCGTTTGGCCTTGTTGCAGGGAATCGTCGATTCCGGTGTAATAATAAGCGCCCCACAGGCTATCGCCACGGGCCTTTTGTACTAACCAATCAGCCAGGCGAGCGAAATCAATTCTTCGGCCTTTAGCAGCTTCACGCCACCCAGAATAAAAATTTTTACCATCAAAAAATAGAGCAACACGCATTTACTAACCCCACATGAAGAAATTGTTCTTCAAAAAAATTGCTAACACCTGAAACTGTTTACCACGCACAATTCACTTCTACTGGCACATTAACCAATAAATCCTTGGTGACGGCTTCCATTCGTTGCCGCACGGCTTTTTCATAAAGTTCTTTTTGCACATTCTCAAGTGCGGTCTTTTGCTTATCTGGCGACAAAGCTTTTTCAATTCGTAAAATCATTGTCACAGCCCTTCCATCTTCGAATGGCTCAGTGATTATAGCAGAGGAATCTTTCTTTAGTTGGATCTCATACTGATGTTTTAATGCACCTTCTTCATAATCTACTGGGCCGATAAATGATACATCTTTTTGACTCTTATACTCTATTTTTACGCTTTCCAATGATTTTTTAGTTAGAAGTGAGGATTTTATATCATTAGCTTTTTTAAATTGGCTAGTTGTGGGCCTACCGCTAAGTTCTTGCGAGCTAGAACGGGTAGGTAGAATGGAGATAAACACCACTTCAATATCCTTTTTAGGTGATTTATTGAACTGTTTTTTAGCTACTTCAATATCTTTTTCGGTGATTTCAATGCTATTGAAAAATGAAGATTCAATTTGGTTTTTTAAAATCGCAAAGGCGGTTTCTTCTTCATATTGCTTGAGCGTGGTGAAATAGGGCGGGCCTTGCAAAATAGTTTCGAATTTTTCCCGCGTGAGATTATTGTTTTTCATAATTGAGCTTATGTGATCTTCAGCAGCTTTGTGAGTATCGGTGGTGCTAAACTTGAGCTGGCGCCCGTAAATACGCAATGCTCGTTCATGGATCAATTCTTTTTGAGTTGCACCCATGCTAAGGCCGAGTTCTTTGGATTTTTTTTCCACTTCGCTCAATAAAATAGGTGGCTCGGCATCAACCACGGCACAGATTTTATCTACGAGGGAAAAATTTTTCTTTTCTGGTTGAGAGATAGTAGAAGCTGCAGATTTTTCTTCCGCTTCCGGATCCGGCTTAGCTTCTGCTGGCATAATGAAGGGGGGAAGTTTATTCTCTATTTTCGAAGTCTTGGCGAGACGTCCTGAAGAATAGCAGGAGGTCAAAAGCCCAGGCAAAAAGCACGATATTATTAATATTAATTTTCCAGAGCTGTTCATGAATGCATCCTATCTTTGACTCAGCCCATAGGGGATAATTCAATCAAAAAAAAGGCCGGCCTGATGAGGGCCGGCTCTTTATTTACTAATGATTAGCTGCGACATTTCCCTTGCTTTCAATGGCCGCACCAGCTGGGGTGGCGGCTGGAACAGCAGCTGCAGGTGGAGCCGCAGGAATTGCACCATTATTTACTCCCGCAGGAGGAGTTGCAGGTGGCATTTTAGGATCTGTACCGGCTGTGGCAGCTGGTGGAGTGGCATTTTTACCTAATTCAGCTACGCGCTCTTGGTAGATTTTTACTTGATATTTTTGTCGTAATTCAGCGACAAATTTTTCATATACTTTGCCACGTTGCTCATAAGCAATACGTTTTTGAATTTTAGGCTTCGCTTCTTCGTAGGTTTCGCTCAGAGCCTTACGATAACCAGTCTTCATTACGACGTAAAAATTAGCGTCAGTCGTTAGCACAGGACCAACATCGCCGATTTTTTCCATTTTGTTAACCATGTCGAAAGAATCCTTGCCATATTTGGCATCGAAGTCGGATTTTTCTAGGAAACTTGATTCATTGGTTTCGAGGGCCACTTTGATCTTGTTCATGGCTAGTTGAGCATGCTTCATTGCCAAACGGGCAAATTCCTTGGTGTTGGCATTTTGCACCGTAGCTTTGGCATCTTTTTGAAGATCCATAGCTAATTTTTTAGCGCCTTCTTTATTTTCGCCAAAGGGGATGGCAAAAAATGCAACTTTGACTGCTTCTGGGCGGTTATATAAGTTAGGATTTTTGTCGTAATGTTCCTTCATTTCAACTTCGGTAGGAACATATGATTCTTGCGCTTGGGTTAATTTATCACGCATTAATTTTTGCACGATAATTTTTTCCAAATCACGTTTCACTTGGGGATCATTCATAAGACCAAGTTCAATACCCTCGAGAAACATAGTTCTTTGGATAACGGCGTTTTCGACGAATTCATTGCGCTTGCGCTCGGTATTTAGATGAGGAGCTCCCCTAAAAGTTCCCTGGCGGGCCAAAAAGTCTTCGCTCAGTTCTTCCACTGTCAAAATAGTTTTTCCCACTTGGGCCAGAGGCTCCCCGGTAGTGGGTTTGATCGTAAAATTGATAGCGGAACCGGCCTTGTCAGCGCCTTTGGTGCAGCTAATGGCCAACATTGCTACTAAACTTAGTGTCAGTAAACTCGATATTCTACCCATGTTTCCTCCATGATAATGCGAAGCTTAGCGCGCTTATTCGCGCCTTAAAATTGAAGTTGCAGTTATTAGACGAGCAAATCAGAAAAACGTTACATGATCTTTTAGTCTAAAAGCTGATTAATCGTTTTCAGAATACCGCCGAAATTGCCGTTTGACATGAACAAAAGCACAATATTAGTTTTCGCCAAAATTACTTCTTGGCTTAACTCTTCGTAGGTATCGCAAGCCTTGGCTTGAATACCTTGTTGTTCGAGCGCTTGGGCCATGTATTTGGTATCAATTCGTTGATCAGCCTCTAGATTTCGACCGATGGGTGCAAAAATCGCTCGATCGCATCCTTTAAAAGCCTGGATATAATCTTTTTCAAAAATTTTCATACAGCTGGTGGCCGAACGAGGTTCAAAAATCGCCCAGAGTTCTTGGTGAGGATATTTTTGCCTGGCTGCCCATAAAGTTTCCCGCACCGCACTAGGGTGGTGAGCAAAATCATCAATCACGACGACATCGCGTCGATTATATATTTCTTCCATGCGTCTTTTTACGCCTTTAAAGGTCGCAAAAGCGCTGGCTATTTGATTGTGGCTTAACCCATATTCTTTCAACATGGCATAAGAGCCCAAGGCATTCATGAGATTATGGCGGCCAAAAAGGGGAATGTTCAGCTCATCAGAAGCTTGCCCGCCAGATAAAACTCGGAAAGAAATCCCTGTTTGATGGTAGGAAATGTCGACCGCTTGATAATCGCCCTCAGGGCCATAGGAAATGATTTGAGCTTCGGTGGCGCTGCGTTTCAGAGCTTCTTTAATGTTTTGATCGAGAGAGTTTATGATTATTTTTCTATCTTTTTTAAGTGTTGCAAGAAGAGTAGAGAAAGCATCAATTATTGCGTTTAAATTAGGGTAAATATCTGCATGATCAAATTCGATTGCAGTGAGTAATAAAAGGTGTGGATTATAATGAATAAATTTAGGTCTTTTATCGAAATACGCCGTGTCATATTCGTCGCCCTCGATGACAAAAGGATAATGGTCTTTAGTCGAGGCGCGAAAACTTTCGCCGAAATTGAGAGGAATGCCGCCCACTAAAAAGCCTGGGTCCACTCCGGCCTCATACAAGGTGTGGGCCATTAAAGCGCTGCAGGTGGTTTTTCCGTGAGTGCCGCTTGCTACCAAAGAGGTGGCATTGCTTAAAAATAATTTATTGAGGGCGCTCGGAAAAGATTCATGGGGCAGATCGGCCTCTCTCATAGCGAGAGCCTCTGGGTTATCGCGTCGAATAACATTGCCCACAATCACTAAATCTGGACGAGGGCTCAAATTTTCTTTTTGGTAGGGAGTTTTATATTCAATGCCCCAATCGTCTAATTTTTCTTTCATGGGTGAATAAACTGCACTGTCTGAGCCATTTACTCGATGTCCACTATTTTTTAGGAGGCCCGCAAAGGCACCCATCCCGGTACCGCCAATACCCATGAGGTAAATATCTAGGGGTTTTTCCTTGTTATTCATTTGTTGGCTCCGCTTGACCAGCCGGGTTTTAAGTTTACCAATGTGTTCCTAGACTGCTAAACCACATGGCTCGTTTTAGGCATAACGTTCAGGTGGAACTTATTTGCCGGATAGTTGTTTTAAAAGCAAGCAATACTTAGGGATCTTAGCAAAAAACAGGCTTGACCGTATAAAGATGGATTCGTATAGGTTAAGTCAGTAAAATATATATTTTGAATGGCAAATGAGCGCTTTGCCAAAATTTTTTAACGTTGAAGGGTGAGAACAAGATGGGCTTATTTTCAAAAATCTTTGGTACCAAAAATGACCGAGAAGTACGGGCGCTTGACCCCATCGTTCAAGCTATCAACAGTTTAGAAAATGAGACGCGGCAGAAAAGCGATCACGAGCTATTAAGCAGTATTCAAACGCTCAAAGAAAATATCTCTAAAGATATTCTCGCGATGGAAAGCCATAATAAGAATCCCAAAAAAGACGATTACAATTTAATTTTGGATCCCGTGCTTCCCAAAGTATTTGCCATCGTTCGTGAGGCGGGCGTACGTGTGCTCAATATGCGACATTACGACGTGCAATTGGTGGGTGGTATCAACCTTCACCGCGGCCGGATTTCAGAAATGAAGACCGGTGAAGGAAAAACTTTGGTGGCTACTTTGCCCCTGGTTTTAAATTCCCTGTGCGGCAAAGGCGTGCACTTGGTAACGGTGAACGATTATTTGGCTTCGCGCGATGCTGAGTGGATGGGCCGCATTTATCGCTTCTTGGGCTTAAGCGTAGGCGTGGTGGTGCCGCAAACGGGTGAGCGCGCCAAAAAAGAAGCTTATTTGGCTGACATTACTTATGGCCAAAATAACGAATTTGGTTTCGATTATTTGCGCGACAATATGAAGTTTCGTCTGAGCGATTACATGCAACGCGATCACTTTTTTGCGGTGGTGGATGAAGTTGACTCCATTTTGATCGATGAAGCGAGAACCCCGCTGATTATTTCGGGCCCTTCTGAGCAAAGTACTGCGACTTATCAGGTCGCCAATGAAGTGGTGCCGAAGCTGAGAAAGGATTCGGATTATTCCATCGATGAAAAATCCCGTGCGGTTATGTTGACTGAATCGGGTATTGAGAAGTCTGAACAGCTCTTAAATATCAAAAATCTCTATGACCCTGCCAATATCGAATATCTGCATCACTTAAGCCAATCTTTGCGCGCTCACTCGCTCTTTAAACGGGATGTGGATTATGTGATCGAACAGGGCGAAGTGATCATTGTCGATGAGCATACAGGTCGTTTGATGCACGGACGGCGTTGGTCAGATGGTTTGCACCAAGCGGTGGAAGCGAAAGAAAATGTTCGCGTGCAAGCAGAAAATCAAACGCTCGCAACTATTACCTTTCAGAATTATTTCCGCATGTATAAAAAACTTTCAGGCATGACCGGTACCGCAGATACGGAAGCGGAAGAGTTCGCGAAAATTTACGATCTCGATGTGATGGTAATTCCCACCAATAAAGCACTGCTCAGAAAAGATGAGCAAGATCTCATTTACAAAACCGAAGCAGAAAAATTCAAAGCAGTGGCTTCAGATATTCAAAAAGCCCATGCCAAAGACCAGCCAGTTTTGGTGGGTACAGTGTCGGTGGAAAAATCCGAATTGCTGTCCAGATGGCTTAAAAAACTCGATATTCCTTTCCATGTTCTTAACGCTAAAAAACATCGTGATGAGGCAGCCATTGTGGCGCAGGCCGGGCGTCTTGGTGCGGTGACCATTGCGACCAATATGGCAGGCCGCGGAACTGATATTGTTTTGGGCGGTGATGCTGAGTTTATGGCACGCTCAAGTGTGGCGCAGGCGATGCATGAAACTACCGAACAAATCGCTCAGTTTGGTTTTCTCACGGGGCGCCCTGATTTGATCGATACCAATAAATTGGCTGAACGGGATAGTTCCGATCGAGCCTTTATTGCTGAGCTTGATGAGCGCATTACGAAGATTAAAGAAGAGGGCATGGATCCTCAAAAACAAGGCTTACCTTCAACTATAGAGGAAGCTCAAAAACTGATTTATCAAGAACGCAAAGCTTTTTATGATCAAGCCATTAAGCTTTATAGCGACGCACTCATAAAATCGACGGCGATTTGCCAAGCAGAAAAAGTCAAAGTTCTCGATGCGGGTGGCTTGCGTATTGTTGGTACCGAGCGTCATGAATCGCGCCGTATTGATAATCAGCTCAGAGGTCGTGCCGGTCGTCAGGGCGATCCGGGTTCGAGCTTATTTTATCTGTCCTTGCAAGATGATCTCATGCGTATCTTTGGTTCCGACCGCATGATCAGCATGATGGAACGTTTGGGCATGGAAGATGATGTTCCCATCGAGCATCCATGGGTGACCAAATCGATTGCCAATGCGCAAAAACGAGTGGAAGGTTTTCACTTTGATTCTCGTAAACAGTTGATCGAATACGATGACGTGATGAATCAACAGCGTAATACGATTTATAGTTTGCGTCGACGCGTGCTCAATGGGCATGGTATGCGGGAAATGATTTTCGATTTGGTCGAGCAAGCGGTGGTTAATTTGGTGGCGATGTCTGCACCGGAAAAAGCCTCAGCAGGGGAATGGAAGCTTGGGCAACTGGAAAGAGATATTGAACAGCTCTTTGGCATAAAAATGGAATTGTCCTCTTCTAGCTTCGGTCGTGAAGAGTTGATGGATCATATTTTTGAAAATATCAGCGCATTTTACGACGCCAAAGAAAAAGCTCTTAGTGAAACGGTAGTTCGCCAAATCGAGCATTTTGTTTATTTACAAACTATCGATCGTCGCTGGAAAGACCATTTGCAAGCCATGGATCACCTGCGAGAAGGAATTCACTTTAGGGGTTATGCGCAAAAAGATCCGAAGCAAGAATATAAAAAAGAAGGTTTTTATATTTTCTCCACGATGATGTCGAATATTCGCGATGAAGTTTTGGAGAAAGTATTTAAAGTGGAAATCAAGCAAGAGTCTACCGACAAAGCCCGCCAAGAAATGGAAGTCTTGCAAGCAAAGCAGCACGAACTGGCCCAGAAATTACAAAGTCGCCAAGTTTTAGGCCGCGGCAAGGCAGAGGCCAGCAAGGGTTCACCCGCTCAAGCGACGCAAGGATCATCGGAGCCGCTTGATGAAGAGGGCAAACTCAATCGCCATCAACGCCGCGCTATGAAAAAACATAGCAAGGAAAAAACAGGAGTAAAGCGCGGCTAGAAGGCACGTGTTTTGAATTTTATGACTCAAAAAATATCCGCTAAAGAAATTATTCTTGAGCGTGGCTTAAAGCCGAAAAAATCTTTCGGCCAGAATTTTATGCTGGACCAGCAAGTCAATAGTATTTTTGCTGGCGCAGTGGCGGGCCTAGGTCACAACTTACGCGTGATTGAAATCGGTGCAGGAACCGGCTCACTCACGCGCCACTTGCTGAAATTTGCAGAAGTCGTTCATGCTGTCGAACGTGATCGCGACCTCATCCCCATCTTAAGCGCCGAGTTCGAGGATGCCATCGCCGAAAAAAAACTCGTACTCCATGAGGCCGATGGCGCTCGTTTTGATCTGTCAAGCTTGTTTTCTGTCGATAAACCTGGCGTTTTAGCGGGCAATCTTCCTTATCACCTCACAAGCTCAATTCTTTTTCTAGCCTTGCGCCATATCGAGTGCCTGCAGGGCGCCGTTTTCTTGGTGCAAAAAGAAGTAGCCGACCGCCTGGCCGCGAGCCCTAACACCAAACAATATGGTTTCTTAACGGTGGTGCTCAAGCTGGTTTTTAAGATCGAAAGAGTCGCCATTGTTAATCGCAATGCTTTTTGGCCAATTCCTAAAGTGGATTCAGCCATTATCCAGCTTGCGCGCTTGGAAAATGGCAGCAAAATCTCCGACTTGGAAAAATTCATTGTATTTGTGCGGGAAACTTTTCAGCAGCGACGAAAAAAGTTGTCGACGATTTTGCGTAATAAATTAAATACGGATCAATTTTTGAGGGCACAGATCGATCCCAATTTGAGGCCAGAGAATTTGACGCCAGAGCAGTTTTTGGTGTTGTTTAATGAGCAGCAAAACCCGGCGCATAAATCCCCATAATTTTTTCGAAGAGGTAATTTTATCTCAACAACTCCTCTCCCGCTTGCGGGAGAGGGAGCGTGTGCTCTAATTTCAACGTCTGGGCAACCATGTTTCCTTTACCACTAAAGCATCCCCGTAAACCTCGCTTTAGCCCCTACGCAAATCGCGCCGCTTGTCGCCAGGTCATTAACTTTCAACTTGCGATATTTCGCGCTTTTTTCATCCCAAATCTGCGCGCCTTGAATATTGACATTGCCCATCCGCGCATTGGTGAAATTAACTTTTTTCAGCTTGGCACCCTTCAAGCTTAAGTTGCTTATTTGGCTGTTAGAAAAATCTACTCGATCGAGGGTGGCATTTTTTAAGTTTACATGGGCAAGGTGCGAGCCGGAAAAATCAACGCTATTGAGGAATGCCTCGCTCATATTTGCTCGTCGCAGCAAAATCTTTTTAAAGGCACTTTGCTCGATCGATATATTTTGCATCCTCAGCTGATGCCTTTTGGTGCCCACGAAGCGTGCTAAGTCAAAATTTGCCAACCTGATTTTGGTCTCGGTCATGTAAGCGTGAGAAAAGGTGCTCTGCTGGTAATTACCGCCTTCGATGAGGGCATCGCTAAGTTCAATGTCGCGCACCATGGCGTGGTCGAAATTGCAGTCTTTTAAAGTGCTTTTGTGAAAGTTATTATTTATTACTTTTTTGCCTTTCAAATCTAATTTTTCTACTGTGTCATAATTTTTAAGATGATTCTCATAATTTTTTTCGTTGTCAATTATTTCTCTCATGGGCAGGGATAAAAGTAGTTTCGGCATTAATAAACAAGTAAATAATAGCGTGGTAAATTTCATAAAAGGCCCCAAATTATGTGTGGTGCCTGATATAGAATTTACCCGCTAATTTTGGCCAAAAAAAAGCATTCACAAAAGTGAATGCTTTTTGGTGCCCAGGAACGGAATCGAACCGCTGACACGAGGATTTTCAATCCTCTGCTCTACCGACTGAGCTACCTGGGCCAGAACGGCAACTATGCCGATTTAGAAATTTTGGTCAAGAGAGCAAAACCGATAAATCGCACTCAAGTTAAGCGAGAGCGCTCTTGCCAAAGGCGCCATAAATAAACTAAGACCACCAACAAAATTAACGGATAGACCACCTTCATCATGGGAGAAATAATAGCCATGATGCCGTCAAACTCTAAAAGAGAGGTCAAAAATACGCTTCCTGCACTGATGCCAAGGGCCCAATTTTTGTGAGCTTTCGATAAAAAATGAGTCTTAATAAACTCGCTAAAAGCAAGGACCAGAGCGACGGCAGTAGTGAAGCAGGCGAGCGCCACCGCGACTCCCGCAACCAGACCAAAGGTCGGCCCGAGGGTGTGACGGGCAAGTATAGACACTAAATCGATGCCATTTTTGCCCATCAAAATATCGTTATGCAATGACGCGGCCGCGATCAAGAAAACATAGAGGGCGGTGAGCAAAATGATCGCAACCATCGCGCCTTTTAGCGTGGTCATGATCATTTCTTTTTTATTCTTAAAAGTGGATTTCATGATCATGATGAGGGAGCTAGAAAAGAACAAGGAAGACAATAAATCCTGCGTATTATAGCCCTCAAAAAGGCTTTCCTTGAAGAGCTCGCCATCGCTTTTAAGGGGCGGATCAATTTCACCATTGATGAAGGCAAAAACCACCATGATGGTGATGGAAACGAGGAGGAGTGGCGTTAGGATCTTGCCTAAATTATCGATCAGATGACTTCGATCATTGATTAAATACACCGCGACGCCCAAAAATAACGCTGAAAACATCCATAAAGCCGGCATGGGCATGAAGGTTTTAAGCGAGGCATGAGCAAGTACCACGCAACGTGGGCCGGCGCCAAAGGGAATGAAGGAGAGGAGGATCAAAAATATCAACGCTATGCTAAATTTGCCGCGAAAAAGGGTGGCAAAGATCCTTTCGTATTGGCCTTCAGCGAAGGAAATGGCCACCACCCCTAAACAAGGAATGAGAACAGCGCTCATGACAAAACCTAAAGCGCTGATCAAAAAAGAAGAGCCGGCGTCACGCCCCAGCATCAGGGGGTAAATCAGATTACCAGAGCCAAAGAACATAGAAAAAAGCGCGAGGCCAACCACGATAAAGCTGGGTTGTTGGTTTCTCATCTTTAGGCTCCCGGATTAAAACTATGTCTTTTGCGCCATAGTAAACGAATAACTAATATAAAAAGGATGGGATAAATGATTTGCATCGCTGGCGCGATCACGGCCATGAGAGCGCTAAAATCCAGCAAAGACATAAGCCATACCATCACCAAAGTAATGATAAGGGCGAGCTTAAAGGGGATTTTGAAAAGGTGACTCACCAGAAATTCGGCAAAGACCAAAACGAGCGCGATTTCAGTAGTGAAGCACGCTAGAGATACCGCGATGGATGAGATACCGCCAAAGTGATGCCCAAGCGCGATTTTGGCCAAGGCCGAAACTAATTTCTCGCCCGACAAACCGATCAAATATTCACCATGAATGGCGCTCGCCGCCATGAGAGCGCCATACAAAAGAGCAAGCAAAGCTACGGCGATCAAGCCGCCGCGCAAGGTTTTTTCGAGTGCGAGCTTTTGATTCATGCGTTGGTTGAGCATGCCCACCAATGAGGCCGAAAAAAATACTGCCGCGATCAGATCTTGGGTGTAATAGCCATCGATGATGCTTTTTAAAAATACTTCAGACGCAGGAAAAGCTGATGGATCCAGATCCCCGCTGGTTGAAAGCGATGAGATGACAATACAAAAAATCGAAATCAAAAGAAGGGGCGTGAGCACTTTGCCCAAAAGTTCGATCAAGCGGCCGCGGTTGATCACGGCAAAATATACCAGCGTTAAGAAAAGAGCAGAAAAGAGCCAGAGGACTGGGGTTCCCACTAAATAAGTATTGATGGAGGCATGGGCGAGTATAACGCAACGCGGTCCGGAGCCTAAGGGAATCCAAAATAATAAAACGCTCAAAAAGAACCAGCGCGAATATTTGGGGGCTAATAATTTATCGAAAAGCTGGTCATAGCGGCCGTGGGCAGGAATCATGGCTATGATGCCTAAAGTGGGCAAAACCACTGCCGTTATGACAAAACCCAAGGCGCAAATATAAAAATAAGCCTGGTATTTGGCGCCAAGCATAAGAGGAAATATCAAATTTCCCGAGCCAAAGAACATGGAAAAAAGCGCCAGGCCCACCACTAGGGTGCTTGGGGATTTTTTGTTAGACACACTATCTCCTCAAGAGCATTTATTGATAAAAAAAAACCCGGCACTTCTGGGCCGGGAGCTTTATTGGCAGATTTACTATTTGCCTAATGCACGCCCACCCCCCACTTAAAAGTGGCGGTCAATGTGGTGGCAGTAGTGGCAAGTATAAAGTAAACCATAGGAGAACTTTAAAGCATGAAACAAGAAAGTCAAGTAGTGTGAGGTGGCGACCAATATGGTGCGCCCTGCAGGACTTGAACCTGCGACCCTCGGCTTAGAAGGCCGATGCTCTATCCGCTGAGCTAAGAGCGCAAAAAAAAATGGTCGGGGTGGCAGGATTCGAACCTACGACTTCCTGCTCCCAAAGCAGGCGCTCTACCAAGCTGAGCTACACCCCGAATAGCCTGATTTATGGCCCAAAAAAAAAGGTTTGGCAACTACTTTTTTTGAAAAAAATTGCTCACATGCTTTATTTACAAGCTGGCCTCGCGCTCTCCTTTAGAAAAAACGCATCTAGGCTGGAACTTTCCTCAAACGCAAGAGGCCCAAGCGAAGCTGCTCTTCCTTATCATTCAGCGCGGAGAGCTCCGTTCTTTGCGCATCCACCACTGCTTTTGGCGCATTGCTCACAAAAGCTTCATTGTTGAGGCGCGCTTCTAGTCCACTTTTTTGCTGCTGAATTTTCTCTAGCGCACTTTTTAAACGGGCAGTTTCTTTCTCAATATCAATCAACCCGGCAAGCTTAATAACCACATCAACATAGGCGCTGCTGTTAATAACGCTCAGCTCATCGGAAACGCTCTCGCCTCTGAGCAAAACTTCGATGCTTGAAGTTTTGGCTAAGTGAGCAATGAGTTCGGTATTTTCTTCGAGTATTTTTTTAGTAGCGGCATCCTTGGCGTAGAGTTTGACGGGAACGGCTAGGCTCGCCGGCAAATCAGAGGATTGGCGACCGTTTTTAATCATAGTGCTTAGTTCAAAAACAAGATCGATGGTGTGTTCAGCCTGATCATTTATGAGTGCTTTATCGGCCACCGGAAAAGGCGCTATGGCGCAGAAATTAATACCGCGTTTTTTATAAGCTTCGGTGCTTGGTAAGACTTGCCAAATTTCTTCGCTGATGAAGGGACAAAATGGATGGAGGAGGCGCATGCTCGAATCGAGCAAGTTGAGTAAGACACTTTTGGTCGCATGCTGCTTAGATGGATCGTCATGGCGGAAAGAAACTTTGGCGCATTCAATATAGCGATCGCAATATTCGTTCCAGAAGAAATGATAAATAACTTCAGCGGCTTCACTAAAACGATATTCTTTTATAAAAATATCCACTTTCTCAATGGTTTTATTAAGGGCAGATAAGATATAACGATCAGCAGTGGAAAGCTCGGTTTTTTCGTCAAAGGCTTTTATTTCTTCTTCACCCACGTTCATCAGAGCAAAGCGGGTGGCATTCCATACTTTGTTTAAGAAGGCCCGATAGCCTAAAACGCGGGGGATCGAAAACTTAACATCGCGTCCTTGGCCCGAGAACATGGCGAGGCTTAAACGTAAACCATCAGCGCCAGCACTGGGGATACCGTCGGGGAAGTCTTTTTTGATCCCCTCGATTACCTTTGGCAAATGGGTTTCTGGCACCGGATAGGTTTTAGTTTTTGCAATCAGATCATTGAGGGTGATGCCCTCAATCACGTCGATCGGATCAATGGCATTACCGAGAGATTTAGACATTTTACGACCATGAGCATCGCGCACCATGGCGTGTAAAAAGATATCTTTAAAAGGCGCTTGGCCCATGAAATGGATGCCAAACATCATCATGCGCGCGACCCAGAAAAATAAAATATCGAAGCCCGTTTCAAGCACGGCACCCGGATAATAGCGAGCGAGATCGGGCGTTTGTTCAGGCCATCCTAGGGTGGCAAAAGGCCAAAGACCGGCAGAGAACCACGTGTCTAAGACATCGTCTTCCTGTAAATAGTTTTCAGGTTCTATGGGCTCCTCGAGAAAAGCGTGGGAAAAGGCGTGGATGCTTGCTTCATCAAGTTCATCGAGCGCCAAGCGCAAGACTATTTCCAAAGGCTCTTGTTTGGTCAAAGCCTCATAGCAATTCAGGTCCGGATGCTTCATCACGGCTTCTTTGAGCGAGGCAATGTGATAATAAACCGGTATGCGGTGCCCCCACCAAAGCTGGCGACTAATGCACCAATCTTCAATGTTGAGCAAAAAATGGTCCCAGGTTTTTTTGAAGGAGCCCGGAATGATAGTGACGTCGCCACTCTCTACCGCTTGATAGGCTTTTTCGGCCAAGGGCTTTGCGTTCACAAAATATTGGCGGCTGAGCATGGGCTCAATATCCGCTCCTGAGCGCTGCGATACGGTTACCGCATGAGTGATATTTTCCCTTTTTCGCGCAAGGCCAAGCGCATCCAATTTATTTTTAACTTGCATACGGGCATCAAAACGGTCGAGGCCTTGAAAGTCGCCGCCATTTTCATTGATTTTAGCATCAAGCGTAAAAATATTGATGAAAGGCAGGTTATGACGCTCTCCCATTTTAAAATCGTTTGGGTCATGGGCAGGCGTAATTTTAACCGCGCCGGATCCAAATTCCTGATCAACAAAATCATCAACAATGACATTCATTTTTCGATCTGAAATAAAGGGATGGATAAGTTCTTTGCCGATCAAGTGAGCATAGCGCTGATCTTTAGGATGTACGGCCACAGCAGTATCGCCGAGCATGGTTTCAGGCCGTGTAGTGGCAACTACAATTTCCTGATCTGGTGAGCCTTTTACTTTATAAGCGAAATGAAAGAGTTCGCCTTCACGCTCCACGTGGTCAACTTCTTCATTCGACAAAGCAGTTTTAGCTTTGGGATCCCAAGAGACTAAGCGCTCCTTGCGATAAATTAACCCTTCATTCCAAAGTTTTACGAAGGCAGTTCTTACGGCATGGGAACATTGCTCGTCCATCGTGAAACGCAAACGGTCCCAATCAGCCGAGGCGCCCATTAGTTTTAACTGTTCAATAATTTTTGAGCCGTGTTTATCTTTCCAAGCAAAAACGCGCGTCAAAAATTGTTCACGACCCAAGTCATGGCGAGTTTTTCGCTCCTTTTTCATGAGCTCCCGCTCAACCACAGCTTGGGTGGCGATGCCGGCATGATCAGTGCCGGGGAGCCACAAAACATCTCTCCCAGACATGCGCCAAAAGCGCGCCAAAATATCCTGCAGGGTGACAAATAATGCATGGCCATTATGCAGAACGCCCGTGACATTGGGCGGGGGCATCATGATGACATAAGGTGACTTTTTATTATTGTCGCCATAACCTGCTTTAAATAGATTGTTATCAAGCCAGATTTGATACCATTTAGTCTCTATTTCTTCGCGATTAAAATTTTTATCTAACTGTATGGTTTCTTTTGTCATAAGCTTGATTCCAGGGATATTGGTAGCACCTGTTTTATGCTTGGTTAAATCGCAATGGACAAGGCCCATTAAAGCTGGCCAGAAGTTTTATTAGCTATTTTTTTAGGGGGGACATGATGACACGACTTGTAAAAATTGGGATTTTTATTTTCATGTGGTCGCTGGCGCTAAACGCAGAGCCGCGCATAGCCTTAACCGAAGGTTCTTTGTTTATTTCAGGCTCGCTGACTCTAGATTATTCATTGACCGGATTTAAGGATACTAAGCATCAATTTTCCCTGGCTTCAAATTTGGGGGGCGGATTTTTAGTGGTTGATAATATGGCTCTGGGCGTGAGTATTCCCGCCAAATGGGGTTTTATACCGGCCGGGAGCGGCGAATTTGGCTTGTCTTTTTTTGGCACCTATTTTTTCGATATTCAAAGCATTTTATTTCCTTATTTTGGCTTAAGTATTACGCCGAGCTATCGGATTTCCGGCAATGAATTTTTGCTCAGCTCTGGTTTCAGCACGGGCCTTTTGGTGAGCATGTCAGAGAGCGTCGCCCTTGATGTGGGAGTGGCTCCCGAAATGCGTTTTGCGCTCAATGACAAGCAAGTCTGGAAACTTGCGGTGCCCGCCGGCTTCATTGGCATCCGGGCCTTTTTTTAATTACATGCGATAATACCAAGAACTGCACCAGCCTTTCGGATGCACCAAGCCCGGTACTACGGTGCATCCGCCACATTGTGATTTAGCTGCTGCAACATAAAGTTTGCAATTAGCACAGGTGCGGGTGCGGATGGGGCTCTCGTCAACATATTTGAGATTTTGTCGACGAGCTATTTGCTCTGGGCTAAGATTTTGTGGCGGACAAACAGTGAAGTTATTATCCGTATTTCCCTGAACATCATCGCTCATTTCTTCCGGTTTTTTTTGACAGCCAGTAAAAAGAGACGGAGCTATTATAGCAGCCGCGCCTAGAGCGGCAGTGCCTTTCAATATAGCTAAAAGTTCTCGTCGAGAAAATGGAGTGTTGAGCATGACTTACCTCAATGAAAAATGAAATTATTTATAATATAGGCACAGTTTTTAAGGTGTAGTTCAATAGGGCCTTACGGCTTAATAAAGCACTCTGTACTCTCCCTCTCCCGCTTGCGGGAGAGGAGTTGTTGGCGGAGACCTTCGTCGCTACTGATTAATATATGGATTAGATAAATAGCTCTTAAATTGTTTTGCAATATTTAGATCATATTTTAATCTGCATCACACTGATGTTAATTGCTTTTAAGTTTTATCGGGCAGAAGGAAAAAATTGTCGAATGCTTTCAGTTAGTTAACTACTTGTTAAAACACTCCATTGCTAAAACCCGTTTGCATTTGCTAGAGAATAGAGGTTACAAAACAAAAGCCCCAGCTCACTAAAATAATTGGTTTGGTTATTAGGCCAAAATCGTAGATGCTGTAAAAAAAGCATTAATGGGGCGGTTTTTTTTGTCTTTGGCAAGGGATTAACATGGTTGCGATAAAAGAAGTAAGCGAACACTTTGATGCCGAGAGCGCTAAAGAACAGGCTGCTGATTTATTGACGAAAGCAAGAGCAGTTCTCAAACGGCGTTTGAGTTTTTTTGTATGGCAAGGTTTTTTCGAGCCATTAAAAGCTCTTTCTTTGGTGGACCGCGTCCTTGTTTTAGAAGCTCCAACTTCTTTCCACTGCAATTGGGTCATCGACCACTACATGGGTGAGCTTAACTCGAGCATCTCCGAAGTTTCCGGCGAGGACATCAAGATTGAGATTGTCTGCAGCAGCGATCCGCGGAAAAAAATGGTCATGAGCGGGCCTAAAACCAAAGAAAAAACCAAGGCTCCCAAAGAAAAATTGCCTGAGCTTGAAAGCCTTCCTGAAGCGGTAGAAGTAGAGAAAAAAGCACCTATTTTGCCTGTCATCAATTCCATTTTGAGGAATGATGCAACGGTCTTGCCTTTATTATCAAATACTAATCTCAACGCGAGTTATAGTTTTGACGCCTATGTCCAAGGCCCTTCAAATCAAATGGGTTATGCGGCAGCTATGTCAGTAGCCGATCATCCAGGCACGCAGTTTAGTCCGCTTTTTTTGTTTGGGGGCGTAGGATTAGGAAAAACCCATTTGCTGCATGCTATTGGGCTTCGGGCCAAGCAAATGAATCCGACTTTGAGAGTGGTGTATTTGTCGGCGGAACAGTGGGTTAACTCCTATATTCAAGCTATTCGAGAGCGACAATTTGATTCGTTTCGTAATCGTTATCGTAATAGTTGCGATATTTTGTTGATCGATGATATTCAATTTTTAGCTGGTAAAGATGCAAGCCAAGATGAGTTTTTTCATACATTTAATTCTCTTCATGAAGCTAAAAAACAAATAGTAGTAACTTCCGATAAATATCCTCATGAAATCAGTGGGCTTGAGGAAAGATTGCAAACTCGTTTGTCGTGGGGTTTGATTGCGGATATTAGACCACCAGAGATTGAAACCCGTATCGCCATATTGCATAAAAAAGCGGAAAGTTTGTCGGTCAAATTATCCGATGAAGTTCTTAATTTTCTTGCCGCCAACGTGACTACTTCCGTGCGGGAACTTGAAGGGGCCTTGGTGAGGGTTGCGGCGTGCTCTTCTTTGTCCAAACAAGAAATAACCTTGGTTCATGCTAGAGAAATCTTAGCGCCGGTTATCAAGCGCAAAACCATGGCAGTCTCGTGGCAAAAAATTTGCGAGACTGTGGCCACTTATTATGATCTTAAAACCTCTGATTTGGTGGGACAATCTCGCCAGCGACAAGTAACTTTTGCTCGTCAAGTTGCCATGACTTTTTGTCGTTCCATGTTAACCATGAGCTTGCCTGAGATTGGACGTGTTTTTGGTGGACGCGACCACTCCACGGTCTTGTCATCATTAAGACGAGTGGAACAATACAAAAAGCTTGATGTTTCTTTGACCCATACGCTGCAAAAACTAGAAACGAAGATTGCTGCCACTGCCAGTTAATTTCTTTTATTCCCTAGTATTAGCTAATTCAGTCGTTAAAATGGCTCTATGAAAAAACACATCATAGGTTTGCCATTATTCGCTTTCTTTATCTTCACGAGCTGCATAAGCCTTAGGCAGGGGGCCAAACTTCATGGAGAGAAAGATCATCCATCCATCCGTCTCACTGAAGAAGTTGTGCCTAGCCGTTACAACCTCACTTTGTGGGCCAGCCCAGAGAAAGATCAGTTTTCTGGCCAAGTAAGTATAGATTTACACGTTAAGAGCGAACGAAAAAATATTATTTTGCATGGTCAAAATCTCGATGTTCAATCAGCTGTTTTAAAGAATGGCAATGTTGAATATAAAGGTGTTTATAAGAACTTAAATGAAGATGGCTTTGCTATCATTGAATTTGATCAGATAATTAATGCTGGTCCCTATCAGTTAGAAATTAATTATATAGGTCATTACCAAGAAGATCTGATGGGTCTTTATCGGGTGAAAGAGGGTGGTGAGTCTTATTTATATACTCAGTTTGAACCTCTCTCTGCGCGCAAAATGTTGCCATGCTTTGATGAGCCAAAATTTAAGGCTCAATTTAAGCTAAAAGTTATAGCCGATACCAAAAATACCGTCATTGCTAACGCGGCCCTTGAGAGCACGGTTATTCAAGGACAAAATACCGTACATATTTTCCAAGAAACAAAACCTATTTCAACCTATTTATTGGCACTTGCGGTAGGGCCTTTCGATGTTGTAGAGGGAAAAAATCTTGCGATTAATCAATATCGCGCCAATGCTATCAATTTTCGGGGTATCGCCACCAAGGGCAAAGGCCATAAATTGGCCATGGCTATGAGGGAAACGCCGCTGATCGTGGAGCGCTTGGAGAATTATTTTGGGGTGGCTTATCCATTTGATAAGCTCGATATTTTGGCGGTACCTGATTTTCGGTCGGGCGCTATGGAAAATGTGGGGGCTATCACTTTTCGTGAATTTTATTTGCTCTTGAATGAAGAGAGCGCCTCTACTGAGCAAAAGCATCTTTTTTATTTGGTGATGGCTCATGAGCTTTCTCACCAATGGTTTGGCAACACGGTGACCATGGCATGGTGGGATGATATCTGGCTTAATGAAGCTTTTGCTACTTGGATTAGTCATAAAATTATCGATAATTTCAAACCAGAATTTAAATCAGCCGCGAATTTACTGGAGCAGGCCCATTATGCGATGAAGGAAGATAGTTTGCTGTCAGCTCGAAAAATCCGTGAACCGATTAGATCAACCCACGATATTCACAGCGCTTTTGACAGCATTACCTATTCTAAGGGCGGCGGCGTGTTGTCGATGCTTGAAAATTATTTGGGCCCAGAAAAATTTCAAAAAGCCGTATCGGATCATATTAAGCGATTTAGTTATGCCACGGCCACGTCGAAGGATTTTTTGGAATCCCTCGCCAAATATGCGGATCCCCTCTTGGTGAAAAGCACTGAGACTTTTTTAAATCAAACAGGGGTACCGACGGTTGAGCTCTCCTATGGCTGCAAGGAAAATGGCTTCAAAGTGGTGGTGCAGCAAAAACGTTTCGTGCCTATTGGTTCAAAAGTGGAAGCCGATCGTATCTGGAACATTCCCATGTGTATTGGTTATGAATCAGCTGGATCTCTTAAAAAGCATTGCTTTAATTTAGATAAAAAAGTCACGACTTTTGATATAAAGAAAGAATCCTGCCCCGCCTTTGTCACGCCTAACGTCGATGGCCAGGGTTATTATCGTTTCTCTATGAACTTAGCTGATTGGCAAACCTTGCTGAGCGCCCCAAAAGCTGCGCTGAGTGAAGCTGATCGTTTGGCCATAGCTGATTCATTGGTGGGCGAGCTCGAATCTGGTCGCCTAGACTTTGCATTTGTGGCCGAGAGCCTGCGAGGGATGCTGAGCATTAACTCCAGCATGCTCAGTCACTATTTTATCGAACTTGTTAAATCGGCGGAAGGCTTTTGGGTGAGCGCCGAGAATCGTGCCCAACTGATGGAATATGCGAAACTTGCCATTTGGCCCATGCACAAAGAATTGCAAGCATTGAAGGATCCAAGTGCCGATCAAAAGGTTCTTAAACGCGATATTTTAAGCTTTTTAGCGGATACCCTCAAAGATCCAAGCGCTCGCCAGGAACTAACTACCATGGGAACAGGTTTTCTCTTGAAGGCTTTTGACCCTAAAAAACCTGAGTTTAAAATTGACGAGAGTCTTCTTGGTGATGCCATTGCTATTGCGCTGCAACATCAAGAAGATGCTTACCTTCACGATGTGGTCGGCTTGTTCTCAAAGGAGGATGATACGGTTATTAGAAACAGTTTATTGCGCGGCTTGGCTCATGCACGTGAAGCAACTCATGCCGATTTCGTGCGCTCCTTTGCTTTCCTCAACACTTTGCGAAAAAATGAGACCTTGGGCTTATTTTTTAGCCATTTAAGAAACGCTCACAATCAGCCAGCGACTTGGAATTTTTTCACTTCCCACTTTGACGATTTCGCATCGACGCTGACCAAATCGCAGATGGGCAATCTGCCCTATCTGGCCCAAGGTCTTTGCAGCGTGGAAAGTGCCGCTCAGGTGAACAAGTTTTTTCAACCGATTATCAGCGAATACGAAGGGGGCCCAAGGACCCTTGCTGAAGTGGTGGAAAGCATTGAAATTTGCGCCGGCTTAAAGGAGCATGCGAGCGTTTTAACTAATCTCTTCTTTGCGAAGGATGAAGAAGTCGCTGAAAAACCCTAGTCGATTTGCATAACATCGTCATTGCGAGCGAAGCGTGGCAAGGGAAGTGGCACTGCCGCTGGATTGCCGCGCTACGGTCGCAATGGCGACGAGTTAAAGAAATATTTTACAGCCTTTTAATAGGAAACAATGCCACAATACTACACATAAAAACAATGTTTTTAGGAGCCTTTTATGTGTCGTTACATATTGTTGATTCTCCTTGCTTTGGGTTTCAATCTAGAGGTTTTGGCCGCATCTTATGGGCCTATTCACGTCCAACAAATAAGAAGAAATATATTCTCGGGCGGAACCGATGGGCAATGCTATCACACGGTTGATGTGACGGCTTATTGCCATGATCTCTTGTGTATATTTTGGGAAAAAAGCGGCAGCAATAGCACGCTCGATTCTACGAAGGCTTTAAAGGCACTTAATATTCTGCAAAGATATATTGATTTTGGCACTGCCATCATGAACTACAAACCGCTTCCTTTGGCGGGCCATGAATTCACCGGTACCGATGGCAAGAAACGCTCCTGGACGATCGATATGGCCAACTATTTATGTGATGGCTATGGTGGCGCATCTTATAACGGAAAAGCTTGGAATGGCCTTACTAAACCGCAATTTATGGGACTCTATAATTCAGTCAACAATAGCAAACCCACCGTCGATCAAGTTTTCTTCTATGAAATGGGCCGATCGATGTATGACCTGAAACTTGATGAGATCCTCGACTGGCAAATGGAAGATGCAAGTAAGTGGGGTTATTGGACCTTAGGTTTTAATGGCGCCATGACGGTGCTGGCACCAGAGGCCCTAAATCTCGAGATGAATTATTTTGGTACTAATACGGCTAAGTTTCGCGCGGATCGACTCAAAGACATTAATACCTATATAAATAATACGCGTTATAACTTTGATAACGCCTGGTCAGTATGGTTGCTGCCTTGGGCACAAAATCAGAGCATCAACGATATGATGTCGGGGCTCTTGATTCTCATGAGCGATAAATTTGGTGGGCGAGCCTATTTATCCGAGCTTTTTAAACAGCTTAAACTGCAACCAACCACGCCATTAAAGACTGATCGAAAGCTTCGTGCTAAAAATTTATATAATGCGGCTAAGTTGGCTGCGAGAAGAACTGGCCGTAGTCAAAAAGAGATTGAGGATTTCTTCAAAAAAACGCTGCGTTGGACTTTTTTGTCTTAGTCCGCCCATTCGTCATTGCGAACCGCGCTACGCTCGCAATGACGATTATGCACAAGTAGTGATCTTATAATCCGGTCACCGAGCAAACAAAATTTTCAAATACGAGGCTATTTTCAATTTGCGTATCAGGAAATGCATCCTTGCCGGCGGCATATTTCAAATCTAGGAGACTAAAATTGCCCTGCGCATTTTTCTTCATGTTCAAAACAAAGTTTGCATAAGTATGAACGCGAAGGACCTCGCTCATATTGGCATCTATTTTTAAATTTTGCTCGCCGTGCATTCCACCGCTATACCTTTCAATTTTAAGAGTCGTAGACGAATAGATGCCAAAGACGCTGTCTATGCCCACAATATCAGCCTCGGCCATTTCATTTGTCTTGAAAAAAAGCACAGCGTCATTTTTTTCGGGGCTCAACGCCACCACTAATTTGGTAGTCGGGCTAGGGCTATCATCATGGCAATCGATGACGATGGGGAAATCGTTCATCAGCCCTGCATGGCCCATGAGGGAAAAGCTAAGGCACACAAAAATTTTGATAATTTTAAACATTAATCGCTCCGTTGGTTGTTCACTTCTTTGGTGGGCCCAGGAGCGAGATGTGTGCCATGACTTGTTTTAATAGAGCTATCGGAAAAACTAATGGAACTTGAACTAGACTCCCTTGGCTTAAGTGCTTTCTTGGCCCTCTGCGGCGCCAAGAACTTTAGCCGTGCCGCGTCAAGCTTACATATTAGCCAATCGGCGCTGTCTCAACGAATTCGTCGCTTTGAAGAAAGCATGGGCAGCATTTTAGTATATCGAGGCACGCCAAGTTTTTCCCTCACCACCGCTGGCATGGAGGTACTTTCCTATGGCAGACGAAAAAAAGCTTTGCTCGATGACCTACGGTGCAAATTAAACAGCGCCCGCGGCCCTCTATCTGGTACGCTTCGTCTAGGGGCATTTAGTTCAGTTCTGCGCTCCGTCATCATGCCGGCACTCAGCGAACTTTTTCGTACTCATTCCGGTATGAGAGCAGAGTATTTTTCAAAAGAAGTTTTTGAACTTCCCGATATGTTGCTGCGGGGAGTTATTGATATCGCGGTGATAAATTATGAACTCACCGATCCCCATATCGTTAAAATTCACCTTTTTGACGAAGAAAACGTGCTGATTGAGCCCTCGGAATTCATAGCGCCTGATGTTTATCTCGATCACGATCCTCAAGATCAAACAACTTTCAATTTCTTCAAAACTCAGGGTTTGTCTCACCAGCGTCTCGAAAGAAGTTTTTGCGATGATATTTATGGAATTCTCGACGGCGTACGCCTTGGGATGGGCCGCGCAGTGGCGCCGATTCATTTAGTGCGTCAAAGTTGTGGCATTCGCGTGGTTCCCGATCTGCAAGTAGTCAAGAGCCCGGTATTTGCTCATTTAAGCCCTCACTACGGGGAGAGCTATTTTATCGAACAGATAATGGCGAAGCTTAAGGACTCTTGTCCCCCTTATCTCGAGGGACGGGTGAAAAGTGCAAAAATCGCCAGGTCTACACAAGGCTCGCCGTGACGATTCATGCTTTTTAAAATCCTAAAGCCCTTCTGTCGAGCACACGAGATTATCAAAATTCACGCGGTTTTCCACGTTGCCTCCGCTCTGTGCGACTTTACCGGTGGCATAATAAAGCTGTTTGGCTTTAAATTTGCCTTCATCTTGGTTTTCTAAAGCCAAGGAAAAATTGGTATAGGTGGAAGTTTCCAAGACTTCAGTCATATGCCCGGAGATGCTTAATCCTTGTTTGTCGCCCAAGCGGTTATTTTTATAGCTTTCAATGGCAACGGAAGCAAAAGAATAAGGTCCCGACGCATTTTCGGTTCCGATGACGACCGCCTCCACCATATTTCTTGTTTTATAAGAAAGTCGCGCTTTATTTTTAGCAGGACTCAGCTCAACTTTTAGTTGGGTATGGAGGTTTCCTCCCTGATCTTCACAATCGAAAACAATGGGAAAATCGCTCGCGGATGCCTGATGCCCCATCAGGGAAAAAGTAAAAAAGGTTAGGATTTTACAGGATTTGAACATATTTTTCTCCTTTATTTGTTCTTAGATTGGTGGGAGCATCGGCTGATTTTGTGTCGTCTATGTTTATTGATAAAAATCAAGCGATATGAAAGGGAATGAACACAGTAATGATTGTGAACTAGCTGTTTTTGATCAAATATACATGTTATAGGTGTTTATTTGAGAACCTACTTAGTGAAAATAACCGCGCTTACGAGCTTAGCTCCCCTAATATTTTTTGCGCAGTTATTGTGTTGAGGATTAACCGTGACCATAGTGCAGGCCATTTTTTTAGGGATTATTCAGGGTTTGACTGAATATATACCCGTATCATCGAGTGCCCATCTGGTGTTGGTTCCAAAACTCTTAGGTTGGCAATTTTCCCCTAAAGAATCTTTTATTTTTGATGTTTTGGTACAGCTGGGTACTTTGCTTGGGGTTTTGATTTATTTTTCCGCCGCTATTCGTCAAGTTTGTGTGGCAGTACTTCAAGGACTGATTGCTCGCGATCCGTGGTCAAATCCTGATTCGCGCCTTGGTTGGTTGGTGGTCTTGGCGACAGTACCGGCGGCCCTCATCGGCCTTCTCTTTAAAGATCAGTTGGCGCTTTATTTTTCATCGCCCACTGCTGCTTGTTATTGCCTGATCTTCACGGGATTGATGATGATCGCCGCAGAAAAACTGAGTAAAAGATTTGATCGGGGCATGAACCAATTTGATGCCATCTCCATTGGTTTTGCGCAAAGTTTAGCCTTATTGCCAGGCGTGAGCCGCTCAGGCTCCACCATTGCTGCCGGCATGGCCTGCGGCTTTTCTCGCACCGAAGCCGCACGATTTTCATTCTTAATGTCGATTCCGGTGATGGTGGGGGCGTCATTGATCGCATCGATAGATTTATTGAATGATGCGGAATTATTAGCCCAAATGGCTATGCCTCTCGCCGCCGGATTTTTAGCAGCGGCCTTAAGCGGTTACCTCGTGATTCGCTGGTTCATGGCCTTTCTCGGCACACACCGCTTGTTCTTATTTTCCTGCTATTGCATCGTGGTCGGTGTATCAGGGGCGGTATTTTTTAGCTCCTAAGGGAAAATTAATGACAAGTAAAAAAGGCCAGTGTCCGGTGAGTTTTTTGTGGCGTGGCCGGGGCATAGGAACGTTGCTGATGAAATCCAGCATTGCCGTGGGTTTTTTGGGTTGGCTGCTGAGCCTTTTCCTTGAGTTGAACCATTACCAACTTTTTTCTAAGCGACAGCTTTTTTGGCTAGTACTTATCTCTTGGTGCGCCGGGAAATTTATGAGCCTGATTTACAAACAGTGGTGCCCAGAAGAGGACTCGAACCTCCACGAAGAAAACTTCACTAGGACCTGAACCTAGCGCGTCTACCAATTCCGCCATCTGGGCATAATTTCCGTTGGTAATTTTTATTTAGTGGCTAGCGCCTGGTTGGTCAAGGCCGTGACGCCATACTTGACGGCAGATTTCTTAAGATGCATGGTCTCTTGGCAGTGAAGGCTTAGGAGTTGAGAGTTTTGTTTAAACAAAAATTATTTTCATGTTCGATGGGTGTTTTGATTATCATCCTCAGTAACATTAGTTGTACTTCTCAACCAGTGGCAATTCCTCCTGGCGAACAAGTTATGCCATATCCTTTTTTCATGGCTCTCAAGAACGATTTGCTGCTGATTAATTCCGCCAACACGGATGGTCGCTTTAGTCATGGACGAATGGTCGGTATAAATACTCTCGAGCTCGATAAAGCCCTCAAAGGAAATGGTGCGAAAACCCCGATCCCGTGGAGCTCGGTGGTCACCTCAAACACCATGATCCCCAATGCTGCGGGAATGATGTCTTTGGATGGAGACCTGGTATTTGCGAGCAGCGCGAATAATCGATTATATAAAGTGCCCATGAGTGAAAGTGGTTTTGTATGTAATAATCCCGGCCAGTCGGTTGAGCAATGCCAAGAGGCCCTTTCGCTTTCACTAAGTGAGCTTGATCCTTTAGCGGTTCAGGTTATTTCAAACGGTGCTGAAGAGATTGTGGCGGTGTCCTATTGGTCTTCTCCTCGGATCGATATTATTTCCCATTCAAAAAGCTCACCCATGAAGGTCCTCAAACATTTTGATGCGGCAGATTTTATTAAGAGTAAAACCTCGGCGAAAATTTCTTCAGACGAAATCGTGGTCACAAAAAAAATCCAAGTAGAGAATGGTCTGGTTTACTTTTTGCTTGAGCGAATTTCAAATGACGTGGTTTCCCGCTCTGCTTTAAAAGGCGCTTACCTGGTGGCCATTAGTCCCGCGGACTTGCTCAAGTTTGATTCAATTCCGGAATCGGCTATTAAGCTTTACAATCTAAAAGATAATTATTTTATAGCTGGTGTTCACGATATGTTTGTAGATGGGACTAATGAAATAGCTTATATATTAGGCCGTAGTCCAGAGGCGCTTTTTAAAATCAATCTTAAAACCAGTGTATTAATGGACACTGCTACAGCCTGCATGTCAGCCTCTTCCTTGGCTGTCTCAAAGGCCAATAATCGCATAATAATGCCATGTTTTAAAGACAACCGAGTTGCTTCATTTACCATGTCGCCGCTGGCCCTGGATACTACTTCAGCTATTCACGGACAAGGACCAATTTATGCAGTAATTGATGAAAGAAAAAAATATATTTATGTGTCTTTTTTTAACGATGGCAAAGTGGCTATTTTTGACGAAGAGTTAAAATATCTTGGCCATGTTTTTGAACCAGTTTCCGCTAATGGTATGGGCTCTTAATGATGATACGCACGGCCAAATTCTTATTCTTTGCGCTCTTACTCACCCATTGTGCTGACGATCAGCCCTATCTTGAAGGCCATATCAGACGCGCTGCCGATGCCATCATGACACCGTGCGATCCCTATAATCGGGGCGATCATCACACCTGCGTGATTTATACGTCGGCATTTAAAGAAAAAGTCTTGATCTTCGATGCCACTGCTAAGGAAATGGTGTTATCGCCTATGGGCTATTTTCCCCTGAGTGTAAAAGTGGGCCCCTCCAGTAATGACTTGGCATCAGTAAAAAGCACGAATCAAAGATTTCCCTATTTTTTAGCGTTGGACCATTCTTTGCCGGCTCTTTTTGTTGTGCGAACTTTTCCTTCAGCCGATAAAAAGCACCTGAGTTTTACGCCTCCAATCAAACATAAATTAGATAAAAAGCCTTACAAAATAGCGGCATTTGACAATGATAAAGTTGTCATAGTTATTTTGAGTTATCCTAATGATAGTAGTATTGAAGTGCTTTCTCTTGATAGAGAAAACGGCGGGTTAATTTCTTCGGGTAAAAATATAAAAATAGCCCAAAAACCAAGTCATATTGAAATAAATAGTGAACTGAATAAAGCTATTATTTCCGACGAAGGTTCCGATGAAATTTTTGCCTTGGATTTAAGCACGATGGACAAAGTGATTGCCGGCGCGGAGGCAAATTTTTCTTCGATTAATATTGGCATGAAATCAGATCGAATCTTTTTATCGACCCGTGATTTTGGTGCTGGTGAAAAATCCTATTTGGTGGCCTTAAATGCGTCAGCCGATGAAATAAAATTGGTGAATCTGACTGATAAAAAGGCTGAGTGTAACTTTGGTTTATCAGAACATCCTATGGCGGTTTATTTTCCTGATAAACAATCCGAACCCTGCTGTGGCGGCAATAAAAATTGGCTTGCGGTTGCGAGTATCAAGGGAAATTTAATGCATGTTGGCATTGAAAATATGGGCACAACCCTGTCCTTAAAAGAGTTAGGAACAAGCGTAGATTTAACCTCAACCCGCAACATGTCGCTTAATCAATTGCATGTGCGAAAAATGGTCGGTGGGCCCGTGTTGTTTGACAACTCACTCAAGCGGGAAGCGGAGTGCCCTAATAATCGAAAAATGTTCTTTGTTTCGTCCTTCGCGAGCGATCGTCTGAACCCATTAACACTGCAGTCCCACGAAGTTGAGGCTCAGGGGCAAGGTTGCGAAGGCGAAGGAAGTGCGGCGCGGTTGGGATATAAGCGGGAATAGGATATAATACCAATCACAGCTTTTATCCTATTTGTCATCTTCAAGCTTGACCGGCGTTGTTGCATAAATTTTAAGGCTAAAGCCCGGCACCTACGCTCCCTCTCCCGCTTGCGGGAGAGGGCTGGGGGAGAGGGTGGAGAAACAAATACGAAGGATTTTTCTTCCAATAGCATTCACGTTCATGTCTCTCCACCCTCTCCCTATTTATGCAACAACGCCGATCAAGTCCGAGGATGACAACTTAATTTCATGATAAAAACAAAATTTTAGAAATGTCCTATAGACCTTTTTGGCGTTTAACTTGGGCAAGCATGCGGGGATATTCAATATCCCACTCAGGAGTGCCTTCTTTGACATTTTTTAGGCGCGAACGAGCTTCCTGCTCTACTTCTTCCGTGACTTTAAGCGATTTATTCATGCATTCTTTGATGACTTTTCTTAAATCGTTGTCTTCAGCATAAATTTCTTCGATATTTTTCGACTGGAAAAGGGCTTCCAGCAATTGCCCAAGCAAATATTCAATCCCGTCAGTACCGATCTTGATACCGCGTCTTTCAGCGAAGCGTTGCTTCATTTGTTGAAAGCGATCCTTAGGCATGCCTAATCTTATCAAGGTATCGGCGGCTTCCCGGCTGATTTCTTCTTCAGCGTCGATATAACCTACCATCACCGCGGCCAGATCTAACTCAGCCTCGCTCATACGAGATTCGTCAACTTCAATGGCCTCTTCGGTGCTCAGAGTGCGAATTACGTCGCGCGCAATTTTGGGAATAACTTTTCTATACAGAGCCATTAATTACCTCTCTCGTTCAAAGCAAAAACATTATACTCGGGCCCGATCGTATCTTGAATGGTCGATATGTCAACAACGCTAGATGGGCAAAAACGTACTGATGGAGCGGCAAAAATAGCTATCAAAGAGCAATAAGTTCAGTAAAATCAGCCTTTTTAAGCCAAAGTTAAGGATGACTTTAGGCTTCATTTAAAGCAAATTTCATGTCATAAGCTCAGGTGAACGTCTGTTTTTATTAAAATAAGCAAATTACTATTAAATAGGTTTTTTCTTAGATTGCAGGAAATTGTCGAACTTACCGAAATTGTTAGTGAATTTGTTTTTTGGGCCAAAAAAAGAAAAAAAGGAGCCACTCAATGGGCTTATTAGATTTTTTAAAGAGTAGTCCGTCTACGGATGCTATCGCTAACCAGGTTCGCAAGGCCAAGGAACATTATGCCCAACCGGATTATCGACGCATGGCCATGGATAAGCTTTTAAAGTGGGATACCGACGAGAGTATCAAAGGTTTGCTTGAGCGTTTTACCGTGGTAGTTCAATCGCCCCATTGGGATGAAGAGGAAAAATGCTGGCTGGTGAATGAAGTGGTAACTAAAGGCGAGCGCATGGTACCGATTTTGCGCGATTTTATTTTTGAGAAAAATGAAGTTAATCACGCCATTATCGCGCTTAAAAAACTGGTAACTGACCAGGAAAGCTACAGTAAATTGCTCACTGAGGCCTTAGCCAAGCGATCCCCCAGTGATCATCGTAGCGTGCAATCTAAACGAGAAATTATCGGCGCTATTACTGATCTTAATAATCGTAATCTCGACGCTTTATTGGTGCCTTATTTAGAGGACCATAGCGACGACGTACAGAGCCTTACGATTGAAGCGCTGGCAAAGAGTCAGGACCCTTCAATCACTAAAAAATTGCCGGAGCTTTTGAGTAGTGAAGTGCATTCGGCGCGTGTTTTACGAATGGCGGCCAAAGTGGTTACTGAGCAAAAAATCCCCATCGAGCCAGGGCTTGAGCTTGCTGAGGTAGTGGCAGAAGAATATGCGGTGAAAAATGGCTATTTGGTTCGCTTAAACCAGGACTAAGCCCATGATTCGTTTGTGCCTCATGTTGTTTATTTCGGCATTATTTGGGTGCAGGGGCTGCAATGAGCCCCTGCGTTCTGAAGTTAATGATCGCGAAAAGGTGCTTTTAAGGCCTTTTGAGATCGAACCCTCCGCTTTGTTTGATTGGAGCAAATACTTCGTTTTTAGCTCGAAGGTGGAGCTGACTTTAGGAAAAACAGGAGAGCAATCGATAAGCCGAGAATTCATTGAAGCGAAAGGCAGTGATGGCCAAATTCATTTGAGCAAAAAAATTGATGATGCACATTATTTTGAAGTTTTTGCCGACGAACAAAATTATTTTGTTAAAAATCGCGAAGGTGAATGGCGAGAAAATAGAGACAATAAGCCCTTTGTACAGGCCCTTATCAAAGACGGCTTCAATGCTAACGATTGGGTCATAGAGCATTTGGCTTTGGCTGAGTTTTTATTAAAGGACACCAAGCGCTCCACCACCAATAAAAATATCTATGTTTTACAAAATGCGAAGATTAAGCCCGAGGCTCCTTTTTGGCAAAACCTTTTTCAATCCTCTCCCGATTTCAAAGATCTTAAAGAAGCCACTATCACTGGTTTTATTGAAACAGAGGCTCGTTGGCCTCGCGTGTCATCTTTTACGATTGAAGCAAGCCTTGAAAACGGCCACTGGCTTCGATTATCCACCGAAAGTACCCTCACGAAATCGGCTCCTCAGCCTTTAATCAAGCCGCAGGCGGTCAAAGAAGGCCCTCTATTGTACCCCGTAAATATTGTGCCCAAATTTAACGAGTTGATGGGTACGAAACCTAGTTAAGGTGGCACATGAAAAAAGACATGGTCGTACAGAAATTTGGTGGCAGCTCCGTGGCGAGCCCTGAGAAAATTCGGGCGGTGGCTGAGTTTATAAAAAATTCTTTAGTTTCTCGAAAGCGTATTTGCGTCGTGGTATCGGCCATGGGTCATAGTACCAACGAGCTGATTAATATGGCACATCAAATTAATCCTTCTCCCCCGAAGCGGGAAATGGATATGCTGATTAGTTGTGGCGAGCGTTCGTCCATGGCTTTATTGGCTATGGCGCTTAGCCATATCGACGTTAAAGCTATCAGTCTCACGGGTTCTCAATCGGGTATTATCACGGATGAAAATCATAGTGGTGCAGAGATCGTCGCCATTAGACCAAATCGCGTACTCGAAGCTTTTCGTGAGCATGAAGTTGTGATTATTGCTGGGTTTCAAGGGGTTTCAAGGGCTCGAGAAATAACTACCCTAAAACGTGGCGGTTCAGACACTACCGCCGTCGCCATGGCTGCGGCCCTAGGCGCTCGTGCGTGTGAGATTTATAGCGACGTTTCAGGTGTTATGGATGCAGATCCCCGCGTGCTTAAGCATGCACAACCCATCACTGAGCTGAGCCACGAAAATATGTGTTCCATGTCGCTTTATGGGGCCAAGGTTCTCGCCCACGATGCAGCAACCATTGCCAAGGAGCTGGGAGTTTCTTTGCTAATTGCCGAAGCGGGGGCCGCGAGCGGGACGCTCATCCATGAAAAAATAATTAAAAAAGAGCCAAAATTAGTTTCGGCCATCAGCCATTTGCGCGGTGTGATTCGGGTCAGCATGGATAGTTGCATTGAGGGTCAAGTTCATTTTTTGTGTGGCGGCATTAAAGAAGGCCAACTTTACGGGTATGCCTCCAACGATATCGCCCAAGAATTGCCTGTGACGAGCGAAACCAATCGAGGCTTGGCCTTAATTACCTTGCAACTTGGCGACCGAGCACTTTTGCCCAAAACTATTTCTTTGCTAAAGACAGTTTTATCTCAAAAAAACATAGTTCTTATCGAAGCTATTATTGGGTTTGGTGAGCTTTTTGTTGTCATCAATGATGAGCACCTAAACCTCGCTCTAAATAGTCTTCATGATGTTTTGATGCGCGGAGAGCAACTATGAAAGACCATCGCCATCAAGGCAGGGTTGCATTTTTGTTTAATTCTAATGCGAAGAATGTAACACCAAAAAAAAGAAGGCTTTTATCTGAGTTGATTCCGTCAAAAGATCTCTATTTTTCTTCGAGCCTCAATGAGGCCGAAAATATGATAAAAAAGATCATGAATGAAGGATATTCTTATATATTTAGCGGCGGAGGCGATGGTACGGCGGTGAGTACCATAAACCTCTTGAGCAAGTTTGCCAAAAAAATGCCTGAGCATCAGGTGCCAAGAATTGGGTTATTAAGACTCGGGACCGGTAATGCTTTGGCCCGCATGCTTGGCGCACGTACACCTGAAGAAGATATTAAGGCTATTTTAAATGGCCGAAATCTAAAGCCTCTTTTGGTTTCTATGGTGGAGACGGCTGAGGGCTTGTTAACGCCTTTTGCAGGCATTGGTTATGATGGCGAGCTGATGAATGATTTTGAATCGGTTAAGAAAATTTTTTCCTTAAGCCCTTTTAAGAAATTTTTTACGTCTTTTTTAGGCTTCACTATTGCCGGTGTTTTTAAAACTTTACCTCGACAAGCGGGGAGACAGCCGCCTATGGTGACGGTTAAAAGCTCCCAGCCTGCTTATCGAATAATGCGAGTGAAGGGCAAAGACGAGGAGATCTATCTTGGTGAAGGGCTTAAGCTCTACCAGGGAATTGCGCCACTTATTTGCGTAGGAACTATTCCTTCCCTCGGTTATGGCATTAAAATGTTTCCCTTTGCCAATAAACGCCCGGGTTATATGCATTTACGCGTAAGTGCGGTGCCTTTGTCTGTCTGTATGGCGAATCTTTATCCTGCAATTTGGCGTGGAAAATTTCGCCATCCCGAGCTTTATGATTTTTTGGTTAAAGATGTGACCATAGAATCAGCGGAAGGGCTGCCTTACCAATTTGCCGGCGATGCTATGGGCTATAAAAAACAATTATATTTTAAAATTTCGAGCAAGCCGGTGGGTATGGCTTCGCTTTATAAACTTCCTAAAAAGATGCGTATGCCCGGCGAACCTTTGATGATGCCTTTGAACTAGAATTGAAGTTTTAGATAAAAACACTATAAGATTTGATTATGAAAACTATTTTTTTGATATTGCTTTTTGGCTTAATAGGCAGTGGTTGCGTCACGAGCCCGAATTTAGTGAAAAAACGCTACGCCAGCTATGGTATCAGCCCTCCGTCCGAGGATTGGCACCAAGAATCTTTCCGCGACGCTGATCTATTCTTTAAGCACAAGGAACGCAATGCCACGATTTTTTTTAGCACTCAATGCGAAAAATTTAGTGACAGTCCCTTGGAAGCTTTGACGGCGCAGATCTTAGTCGGTCTGAGCGATATTGAGATTAAGAAACAAGAACGTTTAGTCCTTGCTGAACGAGACGCTATGATCACTGAGCTGACGGCGAAGGTGGACGGCGTGACGCGCTTTTTAAAAATCATGGTGTTGAGAAAAAATCGCTGTGTCTTTGATGGGGTTTTTAGCTCCGCCCTAAAATCGAGCGACCTCGCCGTTGATTTTGACAATATGATAGCGCAATTCTGGGCCGAGGCTGAGCTATGATGGGATGGTACGGAAGAATTAAAACTCTCATTTCAGTGGAAACCCTTGAGACCGTCGGTGCCTTTTTAAGAGGAAAAATCTCCTATATAGGGGGGCTTAGTCTCCTGATTGGGGGTTTTTTTAAGCAGGCTTTTAAAAGGCCTTTTTTTACACCAGAACTTAGAGAACAGTGCTTTCATGTCGGCGTAGCCTCGATGCCCATTGCTGCGGTGACACTTTTTTTCGTTGGGGTGGTGTTCGCTTTTCAGTTCGGCATTACCTTGCGGGCGCTTGGCGCGGTGCAATTTATTGGTCGAGTCACGAGCGTCTCGTTGGTAAGAGAACTTGGGCCAGTATTTACGGCTTTAGTGGTGGGTGGTCGCGTGGGAGCGGGTATGGCGGCAGAAATTGCTTCCATGCGCGTCACGGAGCAGATCGATGCTATTCGAGCGCTCGGCGCGAGCCCCATTCGAAAACTTATTGTGCCGAGGGTGATTGCGGCCACTTTGATGATTCCTCTGGTTTCGACCTTGGCGACGGTTATTGGCGCTTTTGGGTCAATGATTATTTCTTGGGGTGAGTTTAGAGTAAGCCCCGTGTCATTTTATGGGTCGTCGATTGCTACCGTGAAAATGCTTGATCTCATATCTGGCCTTACCAAAACTTATTTCTTTGGTTTTGGCGTCGCCATTGTGGGTTGTTATGAAGGCCTCTTTTGTGAATTTGGCACGGTGGGAGTGGGAAGGGCCACTACGAGAGCTGTAGTAAATGTGTCTTTGGTGATTGTCTTCACCGATTTTTTCCTGACCCGAATTTTTGCTTATTTTTTGTGAGGCCAGGAATATACTTGCCCTACCTCAAGTTTTATTATCAATTCATCTCTCCTCAATTTCTCTGCGGGCTTTAAAGACCAGCGCTTTAAGGCCCTCAGTTTTTGAGTAGGATCTCTCGATAATGCTCTTTGTAAATTTCCACGAGACTCAAAAACATTGTCACGAGCAAAGGCCCATAAAAGAGGCCAAAGACGCCATAAATTTGCACTCCTGCCAGCACCGATAAAAATACTAATACGGAGTGCATTTGACTTTTTGTGCCGATCAAACGTGGTTTTACGAGAGTTTCAAGAAAGACCAGTTGCCCCAAATTGAGCGATAAAAAAACCACCGCTTTCCAAGTATCTTCCACCAAGAAGAGATAAATCGCTGCCGGAATAATCACGACACTGCCGCCCACTAAGGGCAAAAAAGCTGACAAACCGACAGCGACTCCCCACAGGAGGGCTCCTGGCACATTGAATACATAAAATGAGAGACCGCCGATAATTCCCTCGATAAGGCTGATAAATCCATTGCCCAAAAACACCGCACTGGACAGCTCCTGAAAGCGTTTAGCTAAGCGTTCCTTCTCATCCAGTGGAATAGCAATAAGGTCCATGAGGTATTGTTTGGCGTTTCGACCGCTGACGAAAAAGACAAAAACTAAAGCGACGGTGAGAAAAAAATTAAAACTAAGCGCCAAGAGATTGGTGGCGATGAATCCGATGCTGTCATAGAAACGCTGGCCGATTGCTTTTAAAAAATTGGTGGCAAAGTTAAGGATTCGTTCGGGAGAAATCGAGATACCAAAGCTTCCCAAATAATTTTGCCACCATAAGAGATGATCCTTGAGAGAGGCGAGCCACAAAGCAATGCCGCCAGCATCGGTGAGTTTTTGGGTGGCTTGATAAATAGCCAGGGCTTGTTGCAACAACGCAAATATAAAGAGGCTAATGGGAACCATGACGCATAAAAATACCAAGGAAGTGGAAATGCTCGCTGCCAAATATTCTCGCCCTTTGCAGAACCTAATTAGTCGCGTGTGAATCGGACTAAAAATAGATACAATGACGATGGCCATGAGCACTGGGGTAATAAAGCCAAATAATAAATGCACTACCAAACCAAGGCTCAATAAAAGAAAAATAACGAAAGTCCAAATAATAAATTTTGATGTAGTCATGGTTGCCTCGTGCCTCGGATTATATAGCGTTGTTATATAAATGCCCATAATGATTTCATAAGGCTTTGGCCTCAGCAATTCCTCGCCTGTAGGTGGCGCAGAAATCTGATTGGCAGCAACGTTGGCTATTATTCTAGTTCACAACAACTTTTTGATAGTCATTTTCAATCGATTCAGTAGTAAGAATTTTTTGAATCTCCCCGAGGTTCTTTTCCAAAGTCTGTAGTTTAATCAAAGAAAGTTCTTCAGGATTTAAAGCCTTGCGGTCATATTTCTTGTCCACTTGAGAAATACCAATGCCCCAGCGCGACATATAAGCAAGTTCTCGATAGCGCTTATACCAGTTCACCCTCGACAAACCGCCGATCTCGGCGTTCCAGTTGGAGCTGGTTGATTGCCACATGCGTACATGGACGAGCTGTTTTTCTTTGGGCAAATCGCTGTGGGACTGAAAGCGACGCGTCCGGCCAATCACTTGCTCTAACACCGTGCTGTTGAGCATGGGCTCAAGAATATGCAGATATTGCGTGCCTTTTAAAGAAATGCCTTCGGTGATGTCTGGATGAAGCATTAAAAGGCGAATACGGCCTTGATTATAATCGGAGACTATTTTGTTTACTTCATCCACTTTGAGATTTGGATGAATGGTGGCGAATTTCTCGGCGTAATTTTGGCGCTTAAGAAAATTTTCGAATGCCAAGATACCCGTTTGGTAATAACTGGAATAAATAACGGTCCGTTCCTTATTCTTTTTTAGTTCCTCGTAAATTTTCAAAAATTTGGGCGCTTCGACAAGCGTTCCATCCGAACTCAAAAAATCAAAATTGCCAATATCTCGACCAGCTCCGATCGAAGAGTAAATTTGTTCATGCAAATTGCTGCTGTTAATTTTTATAAATTCATCAGTTTTTTTAATATTTTCATTTTCTAGCAATCTCTTAAGCTGATCCGAGGGCAAGTCGCCTTCTACAAGGTGCAAGAAAAAAGAATATTGGTATTTATTGTAGGGAACCTCGACAATCTTAAAATCTTGAGGGGGAAAATCCTTAAAATGGCTCTCATCGAACTTGAAATAGGACATGTATTTTTGAAAAACTGGGGTCATTTTTTGAGTGTCAAGTTGACGCAGTCGGAATGAAGTCAAGTCGGCCCAATGGTTGATTAAAACAGGCGCTAAAATTCCTAAAGGAAAACCAATTGCTGCACCATAGATACTTCCCGCAAGTCCGGCAAAAAAGAGGCCTAATATAGGAGGAAGAGTAGAAATCATTAGATTGCTCTCCGTCAAATAGCCTCTAAAAAATTGCGGCGTGGGCAAAATTTGCGTGTATTTTAAGCGAAAAGTTTCCTGATTAAAGGGCATAAGATCTTCACCAGAAACTAAGTTCAAAATGAAAGCAATATCTGATTCATCGCCGTAGATTGGAGTGCCGCTAAGGCCGATGATTTTATAGGCTTTGCGTAAATTACTATAGACTTCAGTGTAGAGCGCATTCGCTTCCCGATCGATTGAACGCATTTTTTTGACAAGATTGTGCACTTCGTCAGCTAAAATTATGTGCCGCGAAAGATCCATACCAGCCAATTTAGTGGGAGCATCTTCATAAGAAATAAAACTAAATCGATTGGGATTGGTTGCGCCAAATTCCTGCAATTGGTTCTTCCAATTACTCTCCAAAAAACGGGGCGCCAAAATAATGACGGGGTGATCAGGAAAAGCCTGGGCGAAACCTATCCCTAAATAGGTTTTCCCGGTTCCCATATAGTGATTAACCAAAAGACCTTTTTGTTCTGGATGATTGAGCAGATAATCAATGGGAACCAGTTGGTGCGGCAAAAGCTGAATGCGGCCGGATCCTTGAACACGGTTATGAGTACTTTCGCGAATTTGTGCAGTACCAATTTTATCAGTTTTTTTTGCATGATTGATGCTGGAGCACGATGAAATAAATAATAATGAAATTAATATCGAAACTAGGAGGCGCATTTTTTCACCTTAATAACTCAACTTACATTTGCTATTTTAATCTTTATGTTAATAAAAAGCCATTTAACTTAAAAAACTAGAATATAGATCTTGCAAAAATGTGGAGTCTAAACAATACCTATCTCCATCAATCGTTGAAAAAATTTCGAATTGTTACTAGTGCATGTTATGTTTTTGAGGCGACTTGCCAATAAATTTTCGTGGGTAATGAACGTGGAAAAATTATTTGTATTTATTTTATTTTGTGGATGGTCAATATTATCCAGTGCTGAAGACATGAAAATCGGCGAAGAATATATTGAGCCGCTTAAATATCCTAAATTTTCTCTGGGAGCGGATTATTCTTTAATACCTAAGTTTAGAGAACTCGGTAAGCCGCTCAGTGCTCACCCTTCCAAAGAAGAGTTTAGCGGCGTTTTATCATTTGAGGCAGGCCTCTATAAATATCTGAAGGCTGGGGGGATGTTTTCCATAAACGTGCCGGCTAAAGGCGATCCTGTTCGAGCCCGTTTAAGTGTTTTTGCCAAACCCTATATCCCCTTTGGCGAGCGTTTTGCCTTGTTTGCTCGCATAGGTGGCGGAATTGGAGGGTGGATTCCCCAAGGTTATCCCTTTGCAACGGTGAATGCTTTGGCAACCGCCGGTTTAGAGGTATTTCCTTTTAGGCGCTTTGGCGTGGGTATTGAGGCGGGATGGCGCACGGAAATAATTTTGGATAATAGTGAAGAGACCCGATTTTTCTGGGCTCATGAAATTCCCTTAGCGCTTAATTTTCATATTATTCTCTAAATCTTTTCAGCCCCCGCGAAGGGGGCTTTGAAAGAATACTATTGAGCCGATGATTTAGAAAAATAAGAAAGACACTTAGTCCACCAGGAAGCCTTGCGTTCTTCTACTTTAATATGAAAAGCGTCCTGGTTAAATGCGCAATCAGCTTTTTGCTTCTTCAGGAAGAGAGCATAGTCATTTGCTAATGCTGCAATCTCATAAAGCTCAGAAGGTCCTGCCTTAATTTTTTCCACGATGCTTGAGCAATCGTTGAATTCAAAATTTGCGCATTTGGCCAATTTTCTTTTCGCAGCATTACTGAACCATGCGCAAGTGCCACCAACACCAGCATACATGGTGGCGCCTGCGAGGAATTCCCAATCAGATTTAAGGTCTGTATTTACTTGTTCTCGCATCGCGGGGTCGTACCACAAATGTGTCATCATCAAGGCACTTACTCCACAAAATGCTGCTCCACCAACGAGTGCATATTTGATTTTGGTAGATTGATAATAATAGTGCATTTCTTGACGAATAAATCGCTCAAACCATTCCAATAAGAATCTTGTCTCATCCAATTCCTCTGTCGTTAACTCAATTTGGGATTCGATATCCACAAAAAATTTCGGCGTACTCAGCTGCCCATTTCTCATCGCGAGAAGTGCTTCAATTTGTAAGGCTTGATTTGCTAGATTCGAAACTGTGTATTCTGCCGGGGTTTCGGCCTGCATGGAGAAAACCGATAAAGAAAAAATTAAACTAAGAGCGACGAGAATTAGTTTTTTCATTATGTACTAACCTAGGTAACTTTTAAAGCATTTCATTATGCTATTGCCGAAAAATTTATCATTGAAGCATTTAATCGGCAACAGAGTAAATACACTAAACTCTTAGGAAGTGTATTTTAATTTATCGACGACAAACTCTGATCAGAATACCCTTATTTCACTTACGAATTTGTCCATTGCCCAAAGCGACCCATTTATAGGTGGTGAGCTCACTCACTCCCATCGGACCGCGAGCATGGAGTTTATCGGTGCTGATGCCCATCTCTGCGCCTAAGCCAAAGACCGAGCCATCGGTGAAACGCGTGGAGGCATTAACGTAGACGGCGGCTGAATCAATTTCTTTGGTGAAACGCAGTTGTGCGGCTTTGTCTTCAGTGATGATGGCATCGGAATGGTGCGAGCCGTAGTGATTGATGTGGTGAATCGCGTCACTCAGGCTTTTGACAATTTTTATCGACACGATCAAATCGAGGTATTCGGTGCTCCAATCTTCTTCAGTCGCTTTTTTCATGGAGCTGCTAATTTGGCATGAGCGCTCATCGCCACGCATTTCTACTTTTGCTTTGCCAAGGAGGTCATGAAGTTTTGGCAAAAAGTCAGCTGCGATATTTTCGTGGATGAGAATAGTTTCGACCGCATTACACACGCTCGGGCGCTGCACCTTAGCGTTATGAGAAATAGTAAGCGCCATGTCCTGGTTGGCGCTTTCATCAACATAGATGTGGCAGACCCCTTTATAATGTTTGATGACAGGGACCGTTGCGCAATCGCTTACTGCGCGAATGAGATTTTCACCCCCGCGAGGGATAATAACGTCGACATAATCATTGAGCCGACACAAATAATTGACCGCAGCGCGGTCATTGACGGGCACCATTTGTACCGCGAAGGGCGTAAAATTAATTTTGCTCAGTCCCAGGTCAATGGCCGCCATGATGGCGCGGTTCGAATGTTCAGCTTCTTTGCCGCCTCGTAAAATGACGGCGTTACCGCTTTTTAGACACAAAGCTGCGACATCGGCCACCACATTGGGGCGTGATTCAAAAATAATAGCGATGACACCGATGGGAACGCGGATCTTTTTCAGCTCAATGCCATTCTCTAATATTTTGCTGGTGATGAGCTTACCCACGGGATCGCCAAGCTCTATGATGGTTTTAATGCCTTTGATCATGTCATCGATACGCTGATCATTGAGCGTGAGACGTTCAAGAAGCGGCGCGGCTAAGCCCTGCTCGCGGCCAATTTTGAGATCACGGGCATTTTCGATTTTGATGACCGCACGCTGCTCATCGATGGCTTTGGCCATGGCGCCTAAGGCAAGATTTTTTTCTTCCGTAGAAAGGGTCGCCATTTGGTAAGAGGCATTTTTGGCGAGCTTGCCGATGGTCGTGATAATTTCTTCCACTTGGTCCATGTTAAACCCCTTCCTTTAAAAGCACTAAATTATCTCGATGAACGACTTCTTCGCCCATTTCTTCGCGGCTGCCGCTGGAGGAATGGCCCTTGAGTTTTTCAATATCGTGGCTTGCCATCTGGCTGATGCCTTTAGCGAAACGTTTGCCGCTCAAATCGCGGATTTCAATCACGGCACCTTCAGCAAATTGGCCATGAACTTCACGAATACCCACCGGCAAAAGGCTTTTTCCTTTTTGGACCAGAGCGAGTTTAGCGCCGTCATCCACGTCGACAAATCCGCGCGGGCGATTATAAAATGCGATCCATCGCTTGCGGCCCGGCATTTTATGAGCCTGTTCGGGCGCTAAATCACCCACTACCGTGCCGATGTTATGGCCGGCAAATATTTTTCGTAAAGAATCCTTCTCAGCCCCTGGGGCAATGACAGCGACGCCGTCTACATGGATCATATTGCTTGCCGCAACCAGCTTACTTTTCATGCCGCCCACCGACAAACCGACTTTGTGTTCTTCAATATGACTCAAAACTTCCTGATTGAGCTCAAGGATATGGGGCAGTCTCACTTGCTCGCCGGCTTCATTTTTGATCATGAAACCTTCGGAAGTCGTAAGCAAAATCAAGGCTTTTACTTCGAGCAACATGGCCACCAAAGAGGCGAGCACGTCGTTATCACCAAACTTGATTTCATCCACAGACACGGTGTCATTTTCATTGATGATGGGAATTACGTTGCGGCTTAAGAGCTCATTTAACGTGTTTTTAATATTGAGGTGGCGTGTGCGATTATTGAGGTCATCGTGGGTGAGTAAAACTTGCGCCACCATCACGCCATGACCGCCAAATAAATCCTCATAGGCCCGCATGAGGCGCACCTGTCCGATGGCGGCTGCGGCCTGCAAGGTGGGTAAATCACTAGGACGCTTTTTGAGCGACAGCGCCTCCATGCCAGCGCCGATAGCGCCCGATGAGACAAAGAGCACTTTACGGCCGCTCTTATGCAATTCAGCAATTTGCTCGACGATATGGGCTATAGCCGGGTAATTAGGGCGGCCATTGTCTTCAAGTAGGACGCGGGATCCTATTTTTATAACAATTTTTTCGGCGGCTATTAAATTATCCCTAACCATGAGTTCTTACCTAAGCGTTAGCAAATGATTGGTTGTTCTTTCAGCGAGCTAACTTAACACGTCAATGCCCTGCGGCCTGGGCGCAGTCGGAGCTGTTATTTTAGGGTATAAATAGGGGAATAAGAATAATTTAAATGAAGTGTTAAAATGATCTATTAATTTAACCTGGTTAAAGGTTTTCTAAGAGAGCGAAGCGAACGATATGCCCACTTTTAAAGGGGCCGCGAGCGGAAGTGAGCAAGGGCGTTCTTGCTCAAATTTGGCCCATCCTATCTCAACAACTCCTCGCCCGCTTGCGGGAGAGGCTAGGGAGAGGGTGGAGAGACATGAACGTGAATGCTATTGGAAGAAAAATCCTTCGTATTTGTTTCTCCACCCTCTCCCCGAGCCCTCTCCCGCAAGCGGGCGAGGGAGCGTAGGTGGCAGGGCCTTAGCCTCAAAATTTATTTATGCAACAAGGCCTTTTCCAAGGGGGGAGGCCTGGGCCCATAATGTGTTTTAATGGCCTTGATATGATGAGTTAAGCCCGCTAAGCCAAAACCACAAGATTAAAGCCAAGTGGCCTCAAAGCCTTTTCCAAGCATCGGTGACTATGAACATTTATTTCATGAGAAAATTTTTAGGCTGGATGCTGCTAGCTTTGTCCACAGAGAACGTTCTCGCTGAAGAAATTTCCATTGATCAAGCAGTTCTCATGGCCTTGGAACATTCGCCCCAAGTTAAGGTCGTTGAACACGAAAAAAAAGCCCAGGAAAATAAACAAGTATCCGCGTGGCTTGACCTGGGCCCGCGTTTATCTGCCTCATTCAATGGAGCTTTATTTGACGGCAAGCAGACCGTGAAAATGGGCGACAAAGAAATACTCATGCGGGATGACGTGACTAAAACCGGCAATATTATGCTGAGCCAGCCTATCACTGGGCTTTTTGCTTTGTCGCAAAATGCGAGACTTGAGGGAAAACAAAATAAATTAAAAGGTCTCAATCTGCAGCTTACCCGAGCTCAAACTGCTTTTAAGACGGCTGAGCTTTATCTCAATGTCCAAAAGAGTACGAAAATGTGGGAGGTCGCCGAAGCAAGTATTCAAGCGCGCGAAGCCCAAAGAGGCGATGGTGCCATACTTCTTCGCGTAGGACGCATTAATCACGGGGATTTTTTGAAACTGGAGTTGGCCGTTTCTGAGGCACGGGTGGCAGAGGCAAAAGCGAGGGCGCAAAGAGATATAGCCCATTTTAGTCTCATGGAATTGATTGGACACCCAAATCCCGACCAAGTAAGCATTCAACCGCTCGACTTATTGAACGTCTCCGAACCGGTACCAAGCCTTGATGAAGCCTTAACTATGGCGCTCAGCAATCGCTTAGAAGTAGCGCAAGCGGTTCAGGGCCAGGAAATTGCTTCCTTGGCACGCATTGCTCCTTTGGTGAAATTTATCCCGAGCGTCAATTTTTTCGCGCAAATAGATCGCAATTTTGGCACTGTCGGCATGGGGGGCAAAGAGCAGTCAAAGATGCTCGGGCTCACTATCAACTGGGAATTTTGGAATAGTGGCTCCCATATTTTTCAAATCCGTGAGGCAAACCAGACCTATGCGAAAACTAAATATCAAACCGATGCGGTGCGGCAAAGTATTCGTCTTGATCTAATGCAATCGATGTTGAATTTAAGGGCCGCGCAAGAAAGCTTCTCATTTGCTAATCTGGCGATCGAGCAGGCAGATGAAAGTTATCGCATGGAAAAAATAAAATTTGCCTCAGGCAAAAGCTCTGCCACTGAGCTTGTATTGGCAGAGACCGCCAAGACGTTGGCTCATGGCAATGCCATCGCTATTTTCACTGAACTCAAATCCCAAGAGCTAAAATTGCAACAGGCTTTGGGCAAAACCAGACCTGAGCTTTAAGGAGTAATTATGAATCAAATAACATTGACTCTTGTTTGGGGTCTGCTGATCGCAGGAACGCTGGCCGCAGAAAAAGCGGCCCTTCCTAAAAATGTGCCTTTTCAAGTGGAAGAACTCAAAAAAACTCATGCCGGTGCCTTCGATAAAAAAGCTGGCACGCCGGAGCCCTTTTTATCTCGTATTTCTGGTCAGGTCTCGGCGACATCCAAGTCTTCTTTATCTTTTCGTGTGCCAGGATTTATTGAAAAAATAGCGGCCAAACCTGGCGATATCGTCAAAAAAGGCGGCATTTTAGCCACGCTTGATGCCGGTGATTTTGACATTCAATATAAACTGATGAAGCTCAATCTCGATCAAGCAAAACTGGGGGAAAAAACCGCCAAAACTGAGTTTGACCGAGAGCAGCAACTTAAAGAGGGAAATGTCTCAACTGCTTCGCAATTTGACATGATGGAGACCAAATATAAACAGGCTCAAGTAGCAGTCGCGCTCGCTCAAATAAACTTAAAAAATGCTGAAAGAAATGTAGAACAGACCAAGCTTCGAGCTCCCTATGATTGTATTTTAGCGGTGCAATACAAGGATAGAGCGGAGCACGTTGGCCTCGATACAAAAGTATTTGATATATATGAAGTCAACTCCACCGAAATTAATCTCAATGCACCAGAAATACTCATTGGAAGACTTAAGGTTGGTACAAAATTATCGGTTTCAGTCCCCGCGGTAAACTATGCTGGAGAGGCAAGTATTACCAAAATTGTATCGGTGGTTTCTGAAACCACGCGAACCTTCAAAGTTACTGCGATTTTTACGCAAGCTGACCTAAAAGTGGTGCCAGGACTATTTGCTGAAGCGCTGCTCAAATAAGGATTTTAGGCGATGAAATTATCCGACCTTTCTATAAAAAGACCAGTTTTTGCCACCATGCTCAACGTGGTTTTGCTGGTCTTTGGCTTATTTTCTCTGCCTCGTTTGTCGGTGGATTTATATCCTGATGTGGATTTTCCCGTCGTCACTATTTCGGTAATTTATCCGGGCGCCGATCCTGAATCCATCGAGCAAAAAATTCTCGACCCGCTCGAGAAAGCCCTCAATGGCATTGGTGGTCTAAAAACGCTCTCGTCCAGCGCTTTTCCCAATATGGGCCAATTTGTCCTTCAGTTTGACCTGGAGAAAGACTCCGATAAAGCCGCCCAAGAAGTGAGGGATAAAGTTTTTGCCGCCATTTCCAAACTGCCAGATGAGGCTGAAGCGCCCATTGTGCAGAAGTTTGATATTGGGGCGACGCCGATTCTCAATTTGGCGCTGCAAGGACCCATAGGCATTTCTGAGCTTTCAAGAATTTCAAAAGACCTGGTTCAGCCTCGTTTGGAGCGGATTAAAGGCGTGGCGACGATCGATCCTGCGGGAATTCGCGAAAGAGAAATTCATGTTTTGATCAACCGAGAACGTTTATCGTCATTTGGCCTTAATCCAGCGAGCGTTTTCAACGCCATAAAATCTCAGAATTTAGATTTGCCGAGTGGAAAAGTAGAAGGAAGCGACACTTATCAAGCGGTTCGTGTCAAGGGCAGGCTTAATAGCGCCGAAGAAGTGGCGAGCTTACCGGTGGCCAATGTCAAAAACGCGAACCTTCGTATACGCGATGTTGCCGAGGTAAAAGACACCATTGCCGATGAAGAAACGGCCGCCTTCATTGACAATGAGCCCACCATTTTGTTTTCCATTCAAAAACAATCCGGGGCCAATACTACCGAGGTGGCAAGCCTCATTAAAGCTGAATTAATTACTCTCAATGAATCTCTTCCTGATGGCGTGAAAATCGAAGTTGTCACCGACAATTCACTTTTTATTAAAGGCTCAATTGATGCCGTTCAATTTGATTTACTATTAGGCGCTCTGCTTGCGGTTGTTATTGTATTGATTTTTTTGCGGGATTGGAAACTCACTCTTATCAGCGCCACCGCGCTCCCAACTGCAGTAATTGCTACTTTTGCATTTTTAGAATTCATGGGCTTTAGCCTCAACATGATGACGACGCTGGCCCTAAGCCTTTCTATCGGTATTCTCATCGACGATGCCATCATTGTGGTGGAAAATATCCACCGGCACTTAATGATGGGCAAGAGCGCTCGTGAATCAGCGCGCGATGCCACGAGGGAAATCGGGCTCGCGGTTATTGCCACCACCATGACCCTATGCGCGGTTTTTATACCGGTGGCATTCATGCGGGGAATAATCGGCCGATTCTTTTTTCAATTCGGCCTAACGGTTGCTTTTGCGGTGCTCACCTCGCTATTTGTGGCTTTTTCGTTGACACCCATGTTGTCGAGCAAATTTCTCACCAATGAACACTCAGGAACTAGTTTCAATTTTCTCGACTATTTTTCTAAAAAAATACATTTTGATTTTAGTACGCTCGAAAGAAAATATGAAAGTCTATTGATTTGGTGTTTGGATCACAACGCAATAACTCTCTTTTCTGGTCTGGCTATTTTTATTGTCAGTATTTTCATGCTTAAATTTGTTCCCGTATCATTTTTTCCCGTTGCGGACAGCTCAGAATTTTCTATTGAATATGTGTTGGCGGAAGGAAGTAATTTAACGCAAGCCAAAGAGAAAAGTTTGATTTTGGCCGAGGCCGTAAAGAGCTATCCTGGCGTTCTCACCGTGGTGACTAAAATAGGTGCATCCACTGACAAAAAGCCCAACAAAGCAAGTTTGGTAGTGAAACTCGTCGACAAAAAGGATCGAGATTATAGTCAAAGCGAACTCACTAATCGCCTGCGAGAGGATTTGACCCCCAGCTTTCAGGTGGAAGGAGCCGACCTTTCCTTTAGTGAGGCGGGGGGAAATAAGAGGTCTCATCCTATACAATTTGTCTTTAAATCTGATGATTGGGAAAAGTTAGAATCATTCTCCGATCAAGTGGTTGATTATGCTAAAAATAATGTCGCTGGCGTGGTTGATATAACCACGAGCAAAGCCCAAGAACAAAAAGAATATAAGATTATTATCGATACCGCCAAAGCCGCTGACTTAGGAATAACACCCGCCGAAATTGCCAAAACCATGCACACGCTGTTTGAAGGTGAGAAGGTGGGAAATATTCAAATCGATGGTCAAGAAGTGGATATAAAATTACGTCTTGCCGACGAGAATCGCGTGACCATTGGCGATATCGCAGGAATATCGGTGGCGAGTCAACGAGGTGAATATATTTCGCTCTCTTCGGTCGCTGCCATTGTTCCTTCCACCTCGCCCTCCACCATCGAGCGAATGGATGGTCAGCGCCAGATTACGCTGACTGCTAATTTCAGCGGCAAAGATCTAAACGCCGCTGTCGATCAGATTAAAAAATATGTCGATACCAACTCGCCAAGCGGCCTAAGAGCGTCGTTATCTGGCCAAGCAGAAAATATGAAAGATTCTATTAAAGCCATGATAGAAGCCCTCATGCTTGCTATTATTTTGGTTTTCATTGTTTTATGTATTCAATACGAAAGTTATACTTCTCCCATGGTTATTATGGCTGCTTTGCCCCTCTCTCTTACCGGGGCATTTGGTGGATTATTAATCACCGGTCAAGTTATGTCTATTTACGCCATGATTGGTATTATTTTGCTCATGGGTTTGGTTACTAAAAATGGTATTTTGCTCATAGAAATAGCACTACATAAAATCCACGAGGGAATGCCGGTCAAAAAAGCCCTTCTCGAAGCAGGCCCCTTGCGTTTGAGGCCCATCTTGATGACCACCTTCGCAGCCGGCGGGGGGATGCTTCCTGTCGCCATCGGCCATGGCGTAGGCGGCGAAGCGCGTTCACCCATGGGAGTGGCCGTTATCGGTGGCTTGTTGGCGTCGACTTTATTGACGCTGGTGGTGGTGCCGTGTTTGTTTAATGTGGTGGAAGAGTGGAAAATGAAAGTGAGGAAGAGATTTGCTAAACGAGCTTAGAAGAGCGCGTGAGCAGCGAGTGCACTCGTCATGGTGAACGAAACGCAGGCATCCATTTCCTTTCCGAGCACTTTGTCATTCCGGGTGGAGCCGGCGTCATTAAATAGATTTTGAGGCAAAAAGCATGCACCACGCTCCCTCGCCCGCTTGCGGGAGAGGGCTCGGGGAGAGGGTGGAGA
>CAYJDW010000002.1:0-104539 GCA_964368985.1 uncultured Myxococcales bacterium
TGATTGCATCAAAAATTTATGATCAAAAATGATATCTGGTAGATAGAATATCTCAATTAATAGCTATAAGGCTAAACGAGAAAAATTCATGACTGCAACCGCCACTATCGATGATGCAATAGAGTATTATCTTTCAGTGATAAATTTTAGATCCAAAGAACTCTTTTCATATTTTTTTGTCAAAGGTTATAAATATACTCAACTAAGCAGCGTAATGAGTGAGTATGAAAACGAAACCTTCAGTGCGAAAATGTATTTAGGTATGCTGATAACGCTAATAGATGATTTGGCTGATAATCCTAAATGCTTTAATCCAGGTTTATTAAGTTTAATGTATAGCAATGAGATGGTGACCAAGGAGAAATTATCAGTTAGTGATATTGATTTAATAAATCTTAAGAACTTTTTATTTAAGAATCTCCATAGTCATATTAAGAAATTGCCAAACTATGAAGAGTTAGTTGGTGTTTTTAATTTCGATTTAGAAAAAGTATATTTATCTAATAAATTCTCTGAATTAATCACCTCCAAAACTTTTATCTGTAATAACTACGAAATGAAGTTATATGGCTCCTACACTATGGGGGTATTGGCGGCAGGCATGATTGATTTAATGGGCATAAAAAATATTAATTATGGCGAGATAGGCGCATGTCGCGAAATTTTTATTATTGGCCAACGACTTGCAAAAATTGCTAATAATATTTCCACCTTCGCTCGAGAAAAACTAGAAAATGACATCACTAATGAAATTACGCACTCGTTAAATACATCAAAAAAAGATTTTAATTACTATAAAAATAAACTGGAAAAAGAGTTTTTACGCGGCATTAAACTGATTGATAAATCAAAAAATAAGATCAGCAGTTTTAATGTTTTAGATTATTCTCATGGCATCGAAAAGCTTTTTGAATTAAATATGTCGTTAATCGGAAAAATATAAATAACTCAAGCCCTAGGGCCATCTGCTTGTTCGCGGGATGGCACGGAGGCCGGCCCCTACAAAATTCCAGGTACATGGATAATTTTTCATTTTAAGGCGAATTCTGTAGGCGCCATGACGAATTGTGGGCTGTTGCGAAATTCCTCTTGGCTCAGGTATGCATGCCCACTTGCGAGGTCAATGCGCACAGCATAATCCACCTCACGATAACCAATCGTCAAATAAGGTTAATATTTTGTCTGTCATCCCCCAAAATAGCGTCGCCACCGAAGGGCTGTTTGCTCGGGACATGTTGGCGTTGACCAAGCCTAAAATCACGGTGATGGCATTGCTGGTGGCGGCCGGCGGTTTGCTGCATGCTCAACCATTAGTTTCTTGGTGGGCCGCCCTAGCCGCTTTGCTCGGTATTGCTTTTTTGGTGAGCGGATCAAGCGCTCTTAATATGTATTTGGAGCGAGACCTCGACGGGAGAATGACGAGAACGGCTAATCGTCCCTTGCCGACAGGCCGCCTTGATGCGCGCTGGGCGATCATGGTGGGCATGGCTTTAGCCTTAGGGGCAAGCGCCATTTTATGGTTGAGCACTAATTCCCTCACCTTGATCGCAGGTTTAGGATCGCTGGTGCTTTATGTGTGGTGTTATACGCCGCTGAAGCAGCATTCATGGACTTCCTTGTTGGTGGGCTCAGTTCCCGGCGCCATGCCCGTAATGCTCGGTTATATTGCCATTGCCGGCGTCATCGATGAGAAAGCGATCGCCTTATTCTTGTGGGCTTTTTTGTGGCAGATACCCCATTTTCTTGCCATCAGTTTATTTCGTGAAAGTGAATATACCGCAGCAGGCTTTCCTGTGCTTTCGCGACTGGTAGGCAAGGATCTGACCAAATGGGCCATTTTATTGAGCTCATGGCTGTTGGTGTTTTCTACCTTCGGACTTTATTGGTCACAGGTTCTCAATAATTGGCTGACGGGGGCAGGGCTTCTCATCGGTGTTTGGTTTTTGGCCATCTGCCATGGCGGCCTTAAAGAGATGGACACCAATATGTGGGCTCGTCGCGCTTTTAAAGCGTCGCTTATTTATCAGAGTCTTTTGTTTGTCTTGATTATTATTGCAGCACTTAGGTAAGGATTGCATGCTCGACTGTCGCACTATAAAGTTTAGCTACCAAGAAAAAGCCATATTAAAAGGCCTCCAGTTTTCGTTGCCAAAGACTGGTTTGGTGGGAATCTTAGGCCATAATGGCTCCGGAAAATCCACGCTTTTAAAAATTTTGAGTGGATTACTTCCCTGCCAAGAAGGCAGCATTCATCTTGATGGCGAAAATATCCTCGATGCCCAAAGACGCTTAAAAAAATCCACCCGCTCCATTACCGGGGTGCTTTTACAAGAATCGAGTAGCGACGAAAAACTGAGCGTGCTGGATAATTTAATTTTCTTTGCGCGCTTGATGAATGTTGAGAAAAAATTTTTGCATGATCGTGTACAAAAAAATTTGCGGGATGCCAATCTTTTGGACGAGGCTTTTATTATCCTCAAAAAATTGTCAGGTGGAACGCGACGTCGCTGTGAGCTGTATCGGACCTTTTTGCATAAGCCCCGTTTTTTGCTCCTTGATGAGCCTACCGGGGCTTTAGATTTTCATGAATCTGCACGATTTTTTTCCTTCGCTCGGAATTATGTCGACGAAGAACAGGCTTTGCTCTTGTTCTCAAGCCACAACGCTGATGATTTTTTAGACTGTGACCAAGTTGTGATGATGCACCAAGGGAGGATTATTGCTCAGGGTCCGCCTCAGCGATTGCTTGAAGAGCAAAGAGATTCGCACGTAGAGGTTGAACTTCATCAAGAGCTTGCCCCTGCTTGGTTATTTCGGGCAGGAGGATTATTTAGCGAGGCTCAAGCGCAAAAATTCAGTGCGTGGCTAAGCAAAGAGAAATTAGAGCAGTGCTTGAGTTCTCATTGGCTCAATGACCCAGCCATAAAATCGTTTTCTATGCGGGCTGCGGATTTGGCCGATGTCTACGAACGACAGCTGGGGCAGAGCTGATGGCGAGCATCTTAGCGAATACTGTGGGGCTATTGATCTCGCGCGAGTTTAAGCGAGTGCTAAAAGAACCCTCACGTTTAGCGGGAATTCTTATTCAGCCTTTGCTCTTTTTAACCGTATTTGGCACCGGTTTTCATTCAAGTTTTATGTGGTCTGAATCGAGTGAGACATCTTATGGGGCTTTTTTTTACCCAGGTATTTTGGGGCTTGTAGTCTTATTTTCCAGCATCTACGCCACTCTTAGCCTGGTGGAAGATAAAAAATGCGGGCTGTTTCGCTTGGTAATAATCTCTCCAAGTGGTGTATTCGGTGCGATCGTCGGTAAAGTGGCGGCCACGGCCTTAATGGGACTGGGTCAGAGTTGCCTCTTTCTGCCGCTGATGATTTTTTTTGACATTGACTTTTCGCTTATTTCTTTAGTCCAGATCCTAGTATTGCTGGCCTTAGGCTCCCAAGCTTGCGCAGTCCTAGGGGTACTTTTTGCCTGGCTGAGCCCGTCGTCGGCGGCTTTTCATGCGCTTATGAGCGTTGTGCTTATTCCGATGTGGTTATTATCGGGCGCGATGTTTCCCATTAAGGGGACATGGTTTCAGCTTTTAGGTTTTATAAATCCCATGACCTATTTAGTGACGGGCCTACGCTCGGTCATGCTTGGGCAGGGTTTTTCTTTAAGCAATGCGATGGCATTGATGCTCTTTTCTTTTTTGATCAGTGTGCTTTTAACTTTTGCGTTGTACAAACGTCCACTTGAGTAATTATGTCATTCAGAAAAATTATTAAGAGTCCTTTTTTATGGGCTTTCTTCTTGGGTATCGGATCGCTTCATTTAATCAAAGAAATGGCGCTGCAAAGACGCCATGCTCCGCCTCCCATGGTAATCGTTCCGGATTGGCAACTTATTGATGAAAGCGGCAGGGCCCGCGGCCAAAAGGATTTGCAAGGCAAAGTGGTGATTGCGAACTTCTTTTTCACGTCGTGCCCAAGCATTTGCCCAAAGCTCACCGAAGCGATGAAAGAGATCCATCAGCGCTTTTTGAAAAAGACTGATCAGGTGGAATTTATTAGCATTAGCGTAGATCCAGAAACCGACACGCCGCAGGTGCTCAAAGAATTTATGGCTAAAAATGGTTTCGCCCATCCAAACTGGCATTGTTTGACCGGGACCAAACAAGAAATTTATCAGGTAGTAGTGGAGAAAATGCGGGTTCATATGGGCGAGAGGGAAGAAATCGTTAATGCCCCTGGTACTTATGACATTCCTCACATGGGCCACCTCGCACTTTTTGATCAGCGTGGAGCGCTGCGGGGATTGTTTAAGACTGAATCAGTGGAAATGGCCGCTTTGGTGCGGGCGGCGGAGTTTTTGCTTGAAAAGCCGGATGAGGTTTAGGCACCGTTTTTTCATAACTGCTGCTCTTTTTACTCCACCACGCAAGCGGGCGAGGGGGCGTGGTGCCTGCTTTAGCCTCACATTCTTTCCAATGATCTATTCCATATCCGCCCGCGGGATTTCTTTCATAACTTTTTCCATCATCGTGGGCGCGGGCACCTTAGTCAGAGCGTCAAGCAACTTCTTATTTTTACTCTTTTGAGCCACTTTTAGAGGCGTGTCGCCATTACGGGCCGTGCTGTTAATTGAGGCGCCGTATTTTACCAAAACTGCGACCGTTTCAAGCAAGCCTGCGCGTGTGGCTAACAAGAGTGGGCTTTCTTCTTGAAAGTTTTTAGCATCGATGATGGCGCCTCGAGCAATCAGGGTGGTGACAGTTTTATGCTGGCCCAGTGCCGATGCAGCATGAAGTGGCGTGTTGCCGAAACGGTCGGCTTTGTTGATATCGGCATGGAGGCGAACGAGGGTTTCGATGACCTCGCTGTGATCTTTTTCCGCTGCATAATGAAGCGGGGTTTTTCCCATGGAATCGAGGCTTTCAAGAGGGGCGCCGCTTTTGACTAAGAGTTCAACTGCGCCTTTTTTGCCGTAAGCCGCCGCCATATGAAGAGGAGTATCGAGCCCACCAAAACGGCCAATATCAAGTTTGGCTTTCGCATCGATTAAGAGTTTCATCTCTTTGAGCTGGTCTTCGCGGGCCGTGATGTGCAAAGGGGTTTGACCAAAGCGATCGGGGGCGTTGACATCAGCGCCACTTTTTATGAGGAGACGCACAATGTCAGCTTCACTATTGCTGACAGCCGCATGCAGAGGAGTGGCACCTAAATAATCACCCTGGTTGACCTTGGCCCCAGATTTGATCAGCACTTCCACCGCATCATCTTGGCCATATTCCGCGGCACTATAAAGAGGCGTTTCTCCCGACCATTGGTGGCTATTTACTTCGGCGCCAGCTTTGATGAGTAGCGCGAGTACCTCGGCATCGCCCCCTTCGGCGGCCGCATCGAGAGGCGTGATATCATTTTTGTCGCGGATATTGGGGCCCATTCCTGAGGCCAACAATCTGCTCACCTCTTCTTCATCTCCATCCCGTGCAGCTTGATGAAGAGGGTAGAGCTTTTCATAACTCGATCTTGCGGGACAGCCCGAAATAAGTCCCATTAAAAGTCCAGCCAGGGAGATTTGCAATAGTCGACGTTTCTTCATGAAATCTTCCTAATCCTATTCTCGAGATGAAGGGCCTTTGTACTTTCCAATTAAGCCCGAATTGCATTTTTTAATCAGCGGTTATAAGCCTTGATGTGACTTTTTCGTAGTACGTACTTATTATAGGATAAGATGAAGAATAAGTCGTAATAAATGTTGTAAATTAATCATGTTGCAATGGGCTGATTATTGACCAGTAAAAGTGCTGAGCTGAATAGTTGTTGCTATAATTAATTCCTGATATGCTGGGTGCTGCCGATGACTCGAGCGCTTGATTTAATGCGGAAGAAAACAATGAAAAGAAAAATTTCGGTAGTGTTGACTGCTTGGCTAGCTTGTGGCGGCGTGGCAATGGCCGATAATCCTGCCGTATTAGGTGCTGATGCCCTGGCACAAGAATCTGAAACAAATAAATCCGATGATCAAAGAGAAGACAGTGAGGCGAGCCCTGCCAATGATACACAAGAAGCCGAGAAAATAGCGCCGGCTGAAGAAAATGACGCGGCTGAATCTCAGCTGGAACGCATTAGAAAATCTGTAAAAGAAAGAAAAAAGCGTGAAGCTGAACTGAGGAGTCTCGATATTATGCGAGAATCCCGCTCAATGGTTACTGAATACACCGTTGATCCGGGTTCGGTGGAAATGGTGGTCGAACTTGACCCCAATAATTATGGCTTTAGACAAAGAAATCATCGAATGACCTTGGGCGGCGAGTTTGATTTATTATTGCGCGGCCGTGGCATGCTGGCCTATGATTTTCGATTTTTTGAATATTGGTCCTTTGCCGTTAAGGCCGGCGTAGATTGGAATGATATTTCTCTTTACAGTCGCTTTCGAGACCAGCTCAACAAACCTGCCCCTAAACAATTTTCGGTCCTAGGGGGCTTAAGTGCCAAGTGGCGTTTGACTGAATGGTATATGCGCTCGGCAATATTTCTAGAGCCATCTATTCTTACTGGGTATATGTGGCAAACACTAATTAACCAAGAATCTTCTTATTGGCGTGTGCGGCCAGGGCTTTTTGCGGTACTAGAAACGGTTTTTGACTCTGGCTTGGCCATGAATTTCCGCCTAGGTTTCGAATTGCCTTTTGATTTTGGTGAGGTTAATCCCATCAATGAAGCGGTTGAGCCTTTGACGCTTTTTGGTTTGGGTCTGGCGATTTAATAATAGGATTCAGGTTTTACTTTATTAGCAAGTGTTTGAGTTCAGTTGACTTAAGATTTGGGTTGGCGAGAAACACCTTTCAATGAGTGGTATATGCCAAAATTTTTGAAGAAAAATAAACTCGTTTTATTCTGGTCATTAAATATTTTGCTTGCAGGCTGCAAACCTGGCATTGATTATTCTGAGCTTGCCTTAGATCCCGCTGATATTATCGACTATGGGGAGAAGGTGACGAGTGCCCAGATTGGCCCTGGCCCTTCCGCATATGCCTTGATAAGGCAGGGTGTTGAGCATGGTGGTTCTGCGCAATTAGAGCAGGAGCTGACTAAAATAGCCGGCGTCCTTAAAGAAATAAAAGATTTGCCTTCTACTTTTGACGGCACTTTTAATACCGCGCAGAAAAAACAGCTCGATTTATTTTTGGATGGCATCGAAAAAAAGATCGCTATCGATATTCGCCCCAAAATAATCAACGCATCACTGAGCGCTCCTGCCGCCATCGAACTGCAAGTGGAGATGGAGAAAAATATTAAAAGCGATGGTTACTTAACTACCAAATTGGAAGCTCTAAAAAAAGATATTCCCGCCCCTGCTCAGGCAAAATATGAAAGTGCTGCTAAAATTCTAAGACCCGGCTTTGAGCGTATTTACCAGCTTGCCACCGTTTTTTCCCAAAGCATCGCCCAAAAGAAAGCAAAGGCGGAGCTTTATAATCTTAAGAAGGCTCTCGATCATATAAAAGAAATGGGCAAAAACAGCTCCATTTTTGGCAACACTCGCGATGCTGACGATGCAAAGTTGGCGATATTATCGACTTTGAACGAAGTGGAAGGGGCAAATAAGCTGGTGGCTCAAATGACTGGCGCCGCCAAAATGAAGAATGGCCTAATTAAAGCTGCCGCGGCTTTGAAAAGCTCTCTTTTGGGAGTGAGCGGACTTAAAGCCCGTTTTGTTGACAAAGTCACCGCTCCATATAAAGCGCCGGTTCAAGCTTCTTTTGACGAAGCAAGCAGCGCTGTGGATAGGATAGCAGTGATTTTTAATGATTATGATGAGCGCCCCAAAAGCAGCAGCGATAAGAGCTTACAGGCTCTAAATGAAGAAGCGTTTAGCGGCAAAGTATCAGCCGGCATCGACTCAATGAGTCTCTCTGATGAAACTGAATTGGTGCGTTTTATTAAATTGCTGAGTCTCAGTAAAATAACTGGTTTAGGTGCCGATGAAGCGAGTGAGGCTTTTATTCAGGCGCTGGCAGTCGCTATCGTAAATAAAATAGCCGAGGTCCATGGTCTTCTCGTCGACAATATTTATGGACTCAATTACGCCAAACTAAATGAAACCAAAACTACTTTTGGCATGAGCGATACCGCTTTTCGAGACTATTTGAATGGAATTGCTCGCAAAGGCTTTGAAAGGACTTCTAACAAGGATCAAAACGCTAATATCTATGTGCTCTTTGCCGATCGTTTTGCCAGTGGCGCAAACATTGAAGAGCTGATGGCAACGTTTAGTCAGGGCAAAAGCCGCGTGATTATGGTGGCGAATCGTCCCGCGGATTATAAGGCCAATATGAGTTTTCAGTCGCTGGGGCTCGATTTGGTGTCAGCAATGCAAGTTGCGTCTTCGGTGCTTCATTCGGTAAATCCCAAGTTGAATGCGCCAAGTCTGGCTGAATCGTTGGTGAAGCTCATGTATGGTTTTAGAAAAACTCCCGAACAGGTGAATCTCGTCAGCGTGGAGCATATGGTTAAAGCAGTAGTGGCGCGCCTTGGTGGCGCCAACGAACCGAGCGAGACTGAGGTGTTGCGCGAGATAAAATATGCCCTGGCAGCGAGTAAGGAAGCCTATGACACCCATCTTATGTCCAATTCGGGCGTGCTGCTCGATAACCTGAAAATGGTGGAAGAAAACGTCAAAAGTGATCCTGTTTTTTATTTCAATGAAGCAAAGGGCATTGGCAAAGGCACACGCGACGCTGAAATGCGCAAATTAGCGGAAATCAGAAAATACGAAGAAGCGAGAAGAAATAGTCTGCGTGCTGCCGAAGCACGACGCGCCCGTAAACAGCTAGCTGTTCGCGCGAAGGGCACTCGTCGTAGACTTGTTGATCTCAGCGCAAGCTTGGATCCAGCTCCTGCTTTGGCGGGAGTACGCGCCGAGCGAGCAAGCCTGATTGTTGAGATCGATAGACTCGTTAAACTTTATGGCCAAACGGCGGAAAAAATTTATGAGTTGTCCTTGGAAGATAGAGAAGCCCTTGAAGCAAGTGGCGGCGACTTCAAGACTTTCTTTGCTAAAATCAATGAAATAGTGGCCGACACAAGTTATTTCTCTAATCTGAGAAACCTCAATGCTGTTCAAATAAGCCTGCGCAATGATGCGAACAAATATTTGCCTCGAGAAGTTCTGACCATGCTTGATCGCTATCCCCTTTGGCACCCCTATGCATATTTTGGTGCAGTAACGAGAGCGGCCGCATTTAGCCCGGCCGTGACTATTGCCGACATCGACACTTTTTATGCCAGCTTGGTTGCGACCAACCAATTTGAAGTTTTGCCAGCCGGACCGCATCCGTTAAAAACGGCCGCTATCGCTGAATATGCGGATCTAAGAGCTCTCGCCGGCGGTGCGGCTCATCCCACCGATGCAGCAGCCTTGCTAGCTCTCTCCCTGGATTACCGTGGTATTCCTCAACCTGCAGCTTTAAAGCCCGTGCGCTTTGTAGCGGGTACCGTAGGCGCCACGTATTTCGCCAATCAGCCTGCCGCTATTAAAACTTTGGCGCCTATCTGGGATGATTTGCTAGATCTGACGCAAAGTATCCAGAGATCAGCGAATAAAATTTACGAGCATTTAACCAAGGTTAAAAAAAGAATTTAAGAGTTTTTCCATGCTGTTAGGCCGAGAATAAACTCGGTTAAGATGGCTATAAATTACATCAATTAATTACGGTAGTATAAGAGTACCTAATTGTTAAATCTTTCCCCTTGATTAGAGCTTTTTTATATGGCATTAAAACTGTCTATTCTTTTATATAGGTAAAATATGATGTTGAAGCTTTTAATTACGGCCTTTTTGTCTGTGTTAATTAATGGTTGTGCTGACCTGAATACGGTACCCGAAGGGTCTGACAAAAAAGATGTGGATGCCGTTCCAAAGCATACTTTGCGCACATTAGCCTCAATACCAGAAGATCTGAAACAACAAAGCTATAAAGATGCCCGTGGAAATGACGTGTCTTATAACCATAAAGCCCAGCTTGAACGGCTTTTTCAGTTAGAGAAGGAAGGGAAAACTTTCAATTTGATTGTTGCCCACCAAGGGCAAAAAGATACTGTGAAAAAACCTCCTCAAGGCAAAGATGAAATGGTAATTATAGGGCAACAGGACAAAAGTGTGTTCGTAGAAAGTGAAAGCCCTAACCTTCTTATGAATTTTGATAAAGAAGAGCATTTAAAGACTCTCCCTGATAATTTTTTTTCCATGATTATGTTCGACTACTGCGTAATAAGTCATTTTAGCAACCTTAAGAATTCTGTCTTAGAATTTCATCGGATACTTAGACCAGATGGAAAATTTAAGGCTGATCTTTCCTATGGCGCCATTGGCATGACTAAGGATAATCAAGAGTTCGACAATACCTGTGCGGCCCGCCAAGGAAATATGTACAAAACCAAAAGCGGTCTGCGTTATTGCTTAGAAAATTGGAACCCTGGTGGTTTTTTGGTAGGAAACATCGGTAGCGGAGGTATTAGGGACTTAAGTTCTGCAGACCGTCAAGAAATTCAAAGCAAAAGAAAAGAACTCATAAAAAAATACCTTGAAAGCTTCTTTGGAAGTTGTTTGATTAAAACAGCAGATAAACCGGCTTATGAAAACGATGAATTCATTGAATGTGCAAAACAAAAATAGACCATACCTAGTGCCCCTTCTCGTGGATGGCCACGTCGCTTAGCTTCTCGCCATTGCAAGTCCTTCTGCTCCTAAGCGATTTAGAAGATCGTCATGGCGAGTGCAGCGCGGCCATTCATGCTTATAGCTCCTCGTCGTGACTAAATATTTTCATGATTTTAGGTCGATAGAAATAATTTGCTCTCTTTCAGATGAAAAACTTTTACGAATTTCATTATCTCGCTCAGCCGCCACCGAAATAACTGCTAAGTACTCCCCCAATTTCTCCTCGCTATTTTAAGAAATAACCTGACTTGTCATTTGTTATTCACCTGTCTATCTGAGTGATAGACCGTGTTTTTTATTAGCTAAAAAAAGAGTGATTGTTGCCATGCCGCAGATATTTCCAAAGTGGAGCAATACCGCAGCCAAACTACTGCCGATCATCTTATTCTTCGGCTTATGTACGGTAGTATTTGTCTTTTGGTATTGGTTCTCGCCAAAAAACCTGGATGTTGGCTACGAGCCTCACCAACCGATTCCCTTTAGTCATAAGCTCCATGTTTCGGACTTAGGGATCGATTGTATGTATTGCCATAGTCAGGCGGAAAAATCGCCTCATGCGGGTGTGCCCTCGACGCAGACTTGTATGAATTGCCACGAACACCAAGCTAATAAAGATTCCTTGAAGCTCGCGAGTCTCATGCGTTCCTGGAAGGGCGGTGGGATTGATGGCGCGCCGATTGAATGGAATCGAGTCCATAAAGTGGGCGACTATGCCTATTTCGATCACAGCGCGCATATTAGCGCGGGCGTGGGGTGCGTAAGTTGCCACGGCCAGGTTGATCAGATGCAAGTGGTGCGGCAGCAAAAACCGCTTAGCATGGGATGGTGTCTTGAATGTCACCGCGATCCTGCTCCGCATTTACGACCACCTAGTGAAGTTACCAATATGAATTATCACCAATCAGACAGTTATAAAAAAATGGCAGTAGAGAGAGCGAAAACGCTTAATGCGCCAGTGGAAAGTTGTAGCGGGTGCCATCGATGAAACGATTAGTTAACGAGCTTGACGGCGAAAAAATCACCTATTGGCGATCAATCGATAACCGTCGACGTACCACCGAATATTTAAAATCTATCGAGGACGAATTTGCGCCCGACATGACCGATATTACGGCCATGGATCGCCGATCAATGTTGAAAGTAATGGGTGCCTCCATCGCTTTGTCGGGACTTGGCGTTGCGTGTCGACGACCGGAAGAAAAAATTCTTCCTTATGTTAAAGAGCCCGAAGGTTTCACCCCCGGCATTCCGAAATTTTTCGCAACTGCTCAGCCTGGACCTTTTGGCGCAAGTGGCATTTTAGTGGAATCCCACGAGGGACGACCCACGAAAGTTGAAGGAAATCCAAGCCATCCAGAGAGCCTCGGCAAGGCGACAGTGATCAATCAAGCAGCCGCCTTGGAAATTTATGATCCTGATCGTTCGCGTTATCCAGTGAGCCTCAAAGCTGGTGATCCTTTGCCTGTCGATTGGACCGATTGGGATGTTTTTGCAGCACAGCATTTTCTCGAACTCAAAAAGAAAAATGGCGCAGGGCTATGCATTGTTAGCGACAGCGATTTGTCGCCGACATTTTTGCGTATGAAGGGTGAAGTATTAAAAACTTATCCCGAAGCAAAATTTTTTGTTCATGAGCCGATGCGACAAAAAAATATTGAAGCCGCAAGCAAACTTGCTTTTGGCGACAATAAACGCGTTCGTTATCATTTTTCCAAAGCTAAAGTGATCGCAAGTATTTTTGCCGATCCTTTTGCTTTGGCTCCTGAAAGTCTTCGTCACTTAAGTGGCTTTGGTGAAAATCGCACTGTTCATCAGAATAGCGACGTTTCAAAAATGAATCGCGTCTATGCGATTGAAGCCGATCATAGTTTGACAGGAATCAATGCCGATAACCGCTTGCGATTGCCGGTTGGCTTAGCAAAGACTTTGGTTGAAGGTCTTGCTTACGAGCTTCATGCAACGCACGGGTTGAATATCGATGTTAGTTTGCCAGGTGCTAAAAGTTTAAGCACCCTCGTGAATAAGCCGCCCCAGATAAAAGGCGTTGATAAGAAATTTTTATTCGTGCTCGCCAAAGATCTTGCCCAAAACCGTGGTCAAGCACTTGTGGTAGGTGGGGATCATCTGGCGCCAGAAATTCTTGCCATGATCCACATGATCAACCTTGCGTTGCAAGGTTTAAACAAAGTCTTCGAAGTAAGAAGCATTGACGATAGCGACGCGCAAAAGCATTTGGCCGCTGGTCAAATTGATGCGCTAGTTGCTGAACTGAAAACCGGCAAAGTAGAAACGCTCCTCATGCTGGGCGTGAATCCGGTTTATGACGCACCGGGTCGTTTGGAGTTTTCGTCATTCCTGAGCAAAGTAAAAACTACTATTCACGTCGGTCTTTCTCGAGATGAAACGGCGTTGTTAAGTAGCTGGCATTTGCCCCAAACACATTTTCTCGAACATTTTTCTGACACTCGTTCCTATGATGGAACCATCAGTATTATCCAGCCTTTGATCATGCCGCTTCATGGTGCTCGATCATCGCTCGAGATCCTGGCCCAAATAGCCGGGCTGAAGGTGAAAAAACCACTTGAACTGGTGAAAGAAACTTTTGGTGCCCGTTTCGGTGCTTTGGATCTTGATAAGCGTTTTAACAAAGCCATACATGATGGCATTGTGGCCGGCTCAGCATTTCCTCAAAATTCCCTGACGCTTAACTCCGATAAATTGTATGCAGACTTTGCCGTTTTAAAATCTCGTACACCAAATAGAGAGAATTTGGAGTTGCTGATTAACTTCGATCGTAAACTTCTCGACGGGCGATACGCAAATCATAGTTGGCTGCAAGAACTTCCAGAGCCTGTCACCAAAATGAATTGGGACAATGCACTTCTCATGAGTCCGCTTGCTGCGCGTGAATATGGCATTAAGAGTGGCGTGAAGAAAAATGCTTATGTCGCCGACATTGTGAAAGTAAATGCCAACGAAAAATCTGTTGAGCTGCCCGTATTTGTTGTGCCGGGCCTCAATGATTATTCAATCATAGCAAGCCTTGGTTATGGTCGAAAAGCTGCCGGTGTGATCGGGAATGGCGTCGGAGTAGATGTCTATCCGTTGCTCAGCGATTACGCGCAACTGGTTATGCATGGCGTAAAAATCGAGCGGACTTTAGGCACTTATAAAATTGCTACAACGCAAGAGCAATTTGCGATGAATGCCGACGTGGTGCAAGAAGTTGATGTTCTCAACTTGCAAAGCCGCGATCCTGCTCGCGTTACAAATATTGCTGATTATCTTAAAACACCACTTGCTGCTAAGCAAAAAGGTATGCAGCAAGGATTGTTGGTGAAAGAACCTGGTCGCGCCGACAAAGTTCCGCTGCAGATTACCGATGCATGGGATTATTCAAAAGGTAATCAATGGGGCATGGTTATTGACCTTGCCAAATGCACGGGCTGCAATGCGTGCGTGGTGGCATGTCAAAGCGAAAATAATATTCCTGTTGTAGGTAAAGAACAGGTTATTCGTGGAAGAATCATGCATTGGTTGCGCATCGATCGCTATTTTGTCGGCGATGTTAAATCACCACTTGCGATTTCTCAGCCCATTCCGTGTCAGCATTGTGAAAATGCGCCGTGTGAACCAGTGTGCCCCGTGGCTGCGACTTCGCATGATCACGAAGGCCTCAATGCGATGACCTATAATCGCTGTATTGGTACGCGTTATTGCGCCAATAACTGTCCTTATAAAGTGCGTAGATTTAATTATTTCGATTTTTCCCATTCAGGTAACTTACACGTCGATGCCGATATTGTCGCACGTCAAAAGACTATTAAGTTGCAACGAAATCCTGATGTGACCGTGCGTTATCGTGGGGTGATGGAGAAATGTACTTTCTGCACGCAACGTATTCAAGAAGCAAAGATGTCTGCTCGTATCGATGGCCGTGATCAAGAGAATCTCACCGATGGTTTAGTAACACCGGCTTGTGCGCAAACTTGTCCGTCAGAAGCTATTACTTTTGGCAATATCAACGATCCAAAAGCGCGAGTGACCGCGCTCAAAAAGATCGATCGCAACTATACTTTGCTCGATATTCTAAATGCGCGTCCGCGGACTTCGTATTTGTCAAAGCTTCGTAATCCTCATCCTGAGTTGGTGGCATAGATGGCTTCGAAAACACTTGAGATAGCAGCTGGCAATATTGCTCGTGGCGACGTGGTGATTCCTGAGAGCGTGGAACAACGCGAGGATCTGGTTCGTGGTCCTCATACTTTTCACGACATCACCAATATTGTTTGTTCACCTGCAGAACGCACTTTTGCACAAATGCATATCGGTTGGAAAATCGGTTTTGCTGTTGCTGCTGCTTTATGCACCATGTTTATTTCCGGCATCGGCTATTTGATTTGGGAAGGCGTTGGTATTTGGGGAAACATGTCTCCGGTCTATTGGGCCTGGGATATTGTTAACTTCGTATTCTGGGTAGGTATTGGTCACGCTGGTACTTTGATTTCAGCCATTCTTTTTTTGTTTCGACAAAAATGGCGAACCAGTATTAATCGTTATGCCGAGGCCATGACCGTCTTTGCCGTTATCTGCGCCCTGGTATTTCCCGGTGTTCACGTGGGCCGGGTGTGGACTGTCTATTGGATGTTCCCACTGCCCAATCAAATGGCAATGTGGCCAAACTTTCGGTCACCACTTTTATGGGACGTGTTTGCGGTAGGAACTTATTTCACCATTTCACTATTATTCTGGTGGGTAGGTTTGGTTCCCGATTTGGCGACGCTGAGGGATCGTGCCAAAACCAAAATGGCGCAAATTGGCTATGGTATTTTCGCCATGGGTTGGACAGGCTCCACGAGAGCATGGGTAAACTACGAACGTGCTTATTTGTTGCTTGCGGCTTTGTCGGCGCCATTGGTGCTTTCGGTGCACAGCGTGGTGTCTTTCGACTTTGCGGTTTCTCAGTTGCCCGGTTGGCATACCACCATCTTTCCGCCTTATTTCGTAGCGGGTGCGGTATTTAGCGGTTTTGCCATGGTGAATACTTTGATGTTGCCGGCGAGAAAGTGGCTTGGTTTGAAAGACCTCGTTACCATCAAGCACATCGAGAACATGAACAAAATTATTTTAGTAACCGGTACAATGGTGGGCTATGCCTATGCCATGGAATTCTTTATTGCGTGGTATAGCGGTAATGAATATGAATCTTTCGCATTCATAAACCGCGCTTTTGGTCCCTATGCCTGGGCTTATTGGATCATGGTTTCTTGTAACGTGATTACGCCGCAGCTGTTTTGGTCGAAATCGATCCGAACCAATATTACCGCGACCTTTATTATCTCTATTTTTGTCAACATCGGTATGTGGTTTGAGCGCTTCGTCATTACGGTCACCTCGCTAAATCGCGATTTCATGCCGACTGCTTGGCATTATTATGTGCCCACCAAGTTTGATTTAATGTTCTTGGTTGGTTCTTTTGGTTTGTTCTTTACCTTATTCCTGCTGTTTATTTGGCGCGTACCAGTGATTGCTATGGCTGAGGTTAAATCCATCATGAAAGCGGCTAATCCTCATCGCCACTAATATCAAAAGGGAAAATTAAAGAAGGCATTATATGGCTAAAGAAAAGAGAGAAATTGGACTGCTGGCGGAATATGATTCCCCTCATGCAGTTTTTGAGGCTTGCGAGAAAATCCGCGACTCAGGATTCCGACGCTTTGATTCCTACACGCCCTTTCCAGTTCACGGCTTGGATAAGGCGATGGGGCTCGGGCCAAGTTATCTGCCGTGGTTTGTGTTAGCGGCTGGAACCACCGGAGCATGTTTAGCCATGTTCTTCATGATTTGGTGCTCCGTCTATGACTTACCAATGAATATTGGTGGTAAACCCGTTTTTAGTATTCCCGCTTTCATTCCGATTACCTTCGAAGTGACTGTGCTTTTTAGCGGTTTGACGGCGGTATTTGGTATGTTTGTATTGAACCGACTACCGACTTTTAATCATCCGCTCTTCAACATCAAGAATTTTGCCAAAGTTACCGACGATACATTCTTTATATTGATCGAATCGCGCGACAAAAAATACGATCAACAAAAAGTTACTGATTTTCTTAGAAATACCGGCGCAAAATCTATCGTCGTGGTGGAGGGCTAGATGTTAAAAAAAATATTCAGCCTGGCGCTTCTTTTGTGCCTCAGTCTCCTCGACATTGGTTGTCGCGGCTACAGTAGCACCGAGCCACCTATCCACGTGAATCCCAATATGGATACCCAAGAAAAGGGTCGTCCTTATCGACACAGTGATTTTTTTCACGACGGTCAATATATGCGCAGCCCGATCGAGGGCACAGTGGCTCGCGGTGCTCTAAAAGAAGATGAGCATTTTTATTTTGGCAAAATCGATGGTCAACCGGCCAAGTCACTTCCAGCCAGTCTGGTCATCGACGAGGCTTTCTTGAAGCGTGGCCAACAAATTTATAATCGAACCTGTGCTGCTTGCCATGCTCATGTCGGAGATGGCGACGGAATCGTGGGCCGGCGTTTGATGGTAAAGCCTACCTCACTGCACAGCGATTACATGTACGGATTAGCACCAGGCCATTATTTTGATGTTATCACCAACGGTATTCGCACCATGCAGCCCTACAAACACATGATCAGTGAAAAGGATCGTTGGGCCGTAGTGAGCTATATCAGGAGCCTACAAATCAGCCAGGATATGAATGGCAAATGGATAGAAAGGAGTTCATCGTGGTGGAAACAACCGTAGCTCTAACAAGCAATATTGAGCTTCCAAAAAACTCGCTCTTAAGTCGTTTGCCGCTGGTATTTATGGGCCTAGGCATCGCCGCCCTGGTATATTGGGCGACCCTCTATCAGGCGGACCATAGTCGCGCCATGTTTGGCTATTTATTTGGTTTTATTGTGGTGTTGTCTTTGGCTTTAGGCTGCTTGGTTTTCGTGTTGATTCAACACGTGACGCGCGCAGGCTGGTCTGTGGCAGTGAGAAGACTTGCGGAGAACGCAATTTCATTGCTGCCGCTATTCATCATTTTCTTCATTCCCATTGCTTTGTCGACGCATGATATTTTTCCTTGGACTCACGAAGATCATATCGATGAAATATTGAGCAAAAAGTTGCCTTATTTGAATGAGCAATTTTTTCTCATGCGCTCTTTCGGATATTTGTTGGTATGGGCAGTGATGGGTGTGGTTTTTTACCGTTTGTCCTTAAGTCAGGATGTCGGTAATAAATATGACGTCACGAAAACCATGCAGGCTTTGAGTGCGCCCTCAGTAATCATCTTTGGTTTGAGTGTTACTTTTGCGGCATTCGACTGGCTTATGTCTTTACAGCCACATTGGTATTCTACCATTTTTGGCGTGTATTTTTTCGCTGGATGTCTGTTATTTGGTTTGGCTTTTATTAGCCTCATGGCCATGCTCTTACAAAAAATGGGTCTCATGAGAGATGTCATTAGCCCTGAGCATTATCACGATTTAGGAAAGCTTTTGTTTGGCTTCACTGTCTTTTGGGCTTACATTTCTTTCAGTCAGTTCATGCTTTATTGGTATGGCAATATTCCAGAAGAAATTGAATTTTATACTCACCGCATGCTTAATGGTTGGGGCGCAGTTTCATGGTCCATCCCAGCTATTCACTTCTTCATTCCATTTTTCGCATTGATGTCGCGAGTTTTGAAACGCGTGAAACTTGTTCTCGCCATCAACTGCTTTTGGATAATTTTTGTGCACATGATCGATCTTTACTGGGTGATTTTGCCTAGCTACAACGATCCAAGTGTTCACGAGGGACCAACTCATTTTCAGGTAGCTTTAGTTGATGTTCTCGCAGTTTTAGGCCTGGGACTGATATTTTTTGGTGCCTATCTGCTGGTGCTCAGCCGTCGCAAACTGCTAGCGGTGGGCGATCCTCGTTTGAAAGAATCCTTGGCATTTGAAAATTTTTAGAGGTTGCTTATGTCTCACGATTACAACATAGCGGCTGAAGGCGATGTGAAGTCCACGGCGAGTAAACACATTGTCGTTTATTTGGTGATTTTGTGTGTGTCGCTTTTTCTCACCATCTACGGCTTGATGATCATGTTTCGTTTTCAACTCGACGACGAGAAGGAAAAAAAGATTGGCGAGGTGCTCAGTCACGAATATTTGGATCAAAAAGCAGTGAGCGACGCCTATTTGTCGGGCAAGCAAGGAATTTTTGCCGATAAAGCTTCCATGCCGATTGAACAAGCCATGGCTCAATTCTTAAGCTCCTTACGACAGGGTCGGTGAATTTATTATGGGGAAGCTGATCGCATGCATCGTCGCTATCGCATTGTTCGCTGGCATACTTTTTTATGTCCTGAGCGATTTTGTGCGCGCGCCTGCAAAGCCTGAAGCCTCTCTTAGCCCGCAACCTGAAGGTTCTTTACGAGTTCCTCTTGCCTTGGAACAAGCGCAGATCGAAGACAAAGCGGGAGTGCAAGTTCCCCTTGATGTAGCTATGACCGATCAAAATGGTAAATCAGTTGTTTTGGGCGATTATTTTTCTCTCAGCGATCCACGCCCGGTGATATTGACTATCGGATATTATGGCTGCCCCATGCTTTGTTCCTTAGTACTCAATGGCATGGTGGAAGGGCTAAAACAGGTTAGCTACAAAATGGGCAAAGATTATCGCGTGGTTTCAGTCAGCATCGATGATCGCGAAAAGCCGGATTTAGCGAAGAAAAAGCAAGAAAATTATTTAGGAGCGATGAACATGTCTCCTGAACAAAGTGATGCTTGGAACTTTCACGTGATGACCTCTGGCGAAGCAAAACGACTCGCCAATGCTGTGGGCTTTAATTATTATTTCGACGAGAAAAACGATCAGTTTGCCCACGGCGCAGGTTTTTTTGCTCTATCTCCCAAAGGCATCCTGTCCCGTACTTTATTCGGCATAACTTATACGCCCAGCGATATAAAACTGGCTTTAAGTGAAGCCGCTGATGGAAAAATCGGCTCATTTGTCGACAGAGTTCTCTTGAGTTGTTTCCACTACGATCCTGATTCACATCGCTATGGCGTTTATATTTTTGGTGTGATGAGACTAGGCGGAATTTTGACGATCTTGATTTTAGGAACAGTCTTACTTTTATATTTTCGCGGTGAAAAGAAACGCGTGACTCCTTTGGCTTAAAAGGTGCAGGGTTAGTGATGGAAAATCTAGGCGAACTGCTCAAAATGGTGGTACCGGTCGAATGGCTTTTTAGCGTGATGCCGGAAGGTGTGTCTACTCACGCCACAGCCCTCGACCGACTCTTTTGGTTCTTGCTCATCACGTGCGGTATTTTATTTCTTTCAGTTATCGTGCCGATGATAGCGATTATGTTTAGATACCGCCGTAAAACTCCAAATCAGCGGGCAGAATCGCAAAAAGATCATAACTTTTGGTTAGAATCAGCGTGGACCTTTTTGCCTTTTGTTTATTTGACCATACTCTTTGTGTGGGGCTTTAATCAGTTTCTCGACATGTATATTCCGCCTAACGATGCGAAAGAGCTCAGGGTTGTGGGGCAAAAATGGCAATGGTCCATTGATTATCCTAAAGAGGAAATCTCAGTGGCAGGCACGGGTGCTGAAATCTATGTGCCAGTGAATACGCCGATAAAATTAGTAATGTCGTCGCAGGACGTTATTCACAGTTTTTTCATTCCCAACTTGCGGGTAAAGCAAGACGTGGTGCCAGGTAGTTATTCAACTTTGTGGTTTGAGGCTAATAAAATCGGCACCTATCCAGTACTTTGTGCTGAATATTGCGGTGATTTGCATAGTCAAATGTTAGCCAAGCTGGTGGTAGTATCTGACGCGGCTTATGCTACTTGGCTTGAGGAGCAAAAAGCAGCTGATCAAGAGATGCCGCTACCTGAGCTTGGGAAAAAGCTCTACACCAAACTCGGTTGCGTAGCCTGTCATTCCACCGATGGCACTATCAAGCTTGCACCTACTTTCAAGGGCATTTATGGCAAAAAAGAAGAGCTCACCGATGGTACTTTTGTCACGGTTAACGACGACTATATTCGTCAATCAATTTTAACCCCACAAAAGCAAGTAACTAAAGGCTATGCGCCTATCATGCCTACCTTTCAGGGGCGCGTAAGTGAGCGGGATATTTCTGGTTTGGTGGCTTTCATTAAGTCGTTAAGCAACTAAACAATAGATTATTTGATTTTTAAGAGGAAAACATGAGTAATAATAGTAATGCCCACGGCGCCAATTATTTGAGCAGTCCAAAAGGCTTTTGGTCTTGGGCTTTAACGCTCGATCATAAACGCATTGGTGTAATGTATTTAGTGTCTATTTTATTCTTTTTTATGATTGGTGGTTTATTTGCGATTGCTCTTCGTACGGAGCTTTTGACCCCCGGTAAAAATTTCGTCGATGCCAAAACCTATAACCAATTTTTTACGCTTCACGGCGCTATCATGGTGTTTTTGGTGATCATTCCGGGTATTCCTGCCTCCCTAGGTAATTTCGTCTTGCCCTTGCAACTTGGTGCTAAAGACGTGGCATTTCCTCGATTAAATCTGATGAGTTATTACATATATGTGATTGGCTCATTGTTTGCGGTATGCTCGATTATTTTTGGTGCCATAGATACGGGCTGGACTTTTTATGCGCCTTATTCTACGTCGGCTGAGGGCAAAGTGGTGCTCATGGTGACGGGCGCTTTTATTTTGGGGTTTTCCTCGATTTTTACGGGGCTCAACTTTATCGCCACTATTCACAAGCTTAGAGCGCCGGGCATGACCTGGTTTCGGATGCCGCTTTTCGTTTGGGGTATGTATGCCACCAGCATTATTCAGGTAATGGCGACTCCGGTGCTTGGTATTACTTTGGCTTTGATCATTGTTGAGCGCGTCATTGGTATTGGTATTTTTAATCCAGCATTAGGCGGCGATCCTGTACTCTTTCAACATTTCTTTTGGTTTTATTCTCACCCAGCCGTATACATCATGATCTTGCCGGGCATGGCGATTATTTCGGAGCTCATTACGACCTTTAGTCAAAAACGTATTTTTGGTTACAGGCTAATTGCCTACTCATCGATAGCTATCGCGATTATTAGTTTCTTGGTGTGGGGCCATCATATGTTTGCCTCAGGTCAGTCGGTATTGGTGAGTATGATTTTCTCGGCACTAACTTTTCTGGTGGCCATACCATCAGGTATTAAGATGTATAACTGGCTTGCCACCTTGTATAAAGGCTCTATCGCTTTTAATACGCCTATGCTTTACGCGCTGTCATTTATGTTTTTGTTCTGCATCGGTGGACTCACCGGCGTATTTTTAGGTGTTTTGTCGGTAGATATTCACTTGCATGATACCTATTTCGTAGTGGCACACTTTCACTACGTGATGGTGGGCGGAACTATCATGGCTTTTGTTGGCGGCATTTATTATTGGTGGCCAAAAATGTTTGGCCGCATGTACAGTGAAAGATGGGGTGCCATAGCAGCGTGGTTGGTATTTTTAGGTTTTAATCTAACCTTCTTCGTTCAGTTTTACATGGGATCGCAAGGGATGCCCCGACGCTATTATAGTTATCTTGAGCAGTTTCAAACCTTGCACCAAGTATCGACCTATGGTTCCTACTTACTGGGCATCGGTTTCTTTATGGCACTCTTCAACTTGATTCATTCTTTAGTTCGAGGACCAAAGGCGCCGGCAAATCCATTTCATGCGACAACTCTTGAATGGACTCACACACAGTCGCCGCCCATAACCCATAACTTTGATGTTCAGCCTATCTATAATCATGAACCTTATATCTACGAGGATGTACCGCATTCAATCCACGGACATAAAGGCTAAACCAGGAGCGGGAGAATTTTTATGGCACACGATGATAAAGCGGCGTTATTTCCCTTAGTGGATCATTACGCCGAGCCAGAGCAGCAACTTGAAACCGGTAAGCTCGGCATGTGGCTATTTTTGGCTACCGAAATATTGTTATTTGGCGGGCTCTTTGTGGCTTATTCCATCTACCATTTTATGCATCCCGATTTATTTCGAGAAGCGCATAAGTTCTTAGATGTAAAGCTCGGTGCCATTAATACCATCGTGTTGCTTTTTTCTAGTCTCACGGTAGTGCTTGCCATCCACGCGGCACAAAAAAATAAGCGTCACTTTGTGATCTTGAATCTCTCAATTACGATTTTGTGCGCGGTAGCTTTTCTCGTCGTGAAGTATTTTGAATATTCGCATAAAATTCACGCAGGACTTTTGCCAGGAACTTTTTTTAGCAACGGAAGTCTGTCAAATCCCGATCAGATTCACATCTTTTTCGGCATTTATTTTCTCATGACAGGTCTTCATGGTATCCACGTTCTCATCGGTATTCTTTTGCTCACATGGCTTTTATATCGCACGATTAAAGGTGATTTTTCGTCGCAATATTATATGCCGATTGAACTTGGTGGCCTTTATTGGCACTTGGTCGACGTGATTTGGATTTTCTTGTTTCCTCTTCTCTATTTGATTGTTTAGGAGTGGCCTGTGTCGCATACAGAAATGGTTCGAGGTCCTAAACCTCATACGCACTCAGTGTGGCTCTATTGGGGCGTATTCTTCGCCCTGGTTTTTCTAACGGGCGCGACGGTTTTATTAGCGCGCTTTGATTTTGGTAAGCTGAATTTGGTGGTGACTTTGCTCATCGCTGGTACCAAATCTCTGCTGGTATTCGGCATTTTTATGCACCTTGCTTTCGATAACAAATTCTTCTCTGTTATTGTGGGAACCTCCTTTCTTTTTCTCGCCTTGTTTATTTTATTTCCCATGCTCGACATGGACTCTCGTGCCGACATAGATGCGCAACGCGCCAACTATTTGCCGAGGGACGAGCGAGTTTATAAACATGCGCTGGAAAAACCCGATGAATTGCCGCTGAGACCGGGCTTGCAGGAACCGCAAAAGGATAAATTAATTTTCATTAAGCCGGGTGAGCATTAAGGATCGATGTAGTGCGAACCTCTCTGTTATTCTTGGTCTGATCCGCTTTGTTGCGTGAATAGGGAGTGTTTTCGGTACCGCCTGTCATCCTCCAGCTGGACTGGCGTTGTTGCATAAATGAGGACCGTTTTACCTCAACAACTCCTCTCCCGCTTGCGGGAGAGGCTAGGGAGAGGGTGGAGAGATATAAACATAAAGGCTTTTCGAAGCAAAATCCTTCGTAGCAACAAAACTGGCCTGTCCAAAATTACAAATTCTTAATGCTCTAGTCTTACAATCTATTATCAACGCTTTTACTAATCAAACTCATAAGCACCGACACAATTTCCATAAGCCGAATAGCTTCAAACCCATAATCACGGTCACAAAGATCCATGAATTGCAGAAATTTAGCTGCGACATTTTCATGATCGCCATCGTCATTAATTTTCATGTGCAAATTAATAAATTCCGCCGCTTTATCAAAACCACCTTTCGATAAAAGCTGCGCCATGGGATCGGTATCTTCGTAATTACTGCGTTCAAATGCATCAATCGCCATGCAGAAGGCGAGGAAATTCCTTTGGGCGCAAAACTTCAGCATATGCATGAGCATTCTGGTCTGAACACTTACTTCGATAGTTTTAGGATCTGCTCCCAAATGCATAAGCGCCTTTCCTAGTATTTTATCGTGCCCTCGCTCTTCGGCCATGAATTCTTCTATCAGTGGCGAAGCTTGCCCGGCAAGTGCGATGGCTGGTTCTAAAGCTTCCTGACATTTTTCGGTAACATAGTGGTTTTGTCTCACCAGTTTACAAAGCGCGGCTTTATAGGGTTCGGGCTTAAGCGCTTTCATGTCTTCAAAAATTTGAATTCCATCATCAGTGTTAATGAGCTCAAGCAAATGATAGCGACGGGCAATACTAAATAAACTTTCCGGATGAACCGCTTTATTTATGGTGGAAAAATCCAAAGCGGCGGTACTATCCCATGTCCAATCTCGTTGAGGAAAAAGAGATAGAAGATCAACTAGGTCATTTTCTTCGAGCTCACTACTGTGCGGGACCATGGCATTAAAAATTTTGCTGAGGGTTTCAGAAAGACTGCCGTCTAAAAGCGAGCGATCCACGAGCCCATGTTGGTCTAAGGAAGGGGCAGTTTTATGGGTGGGAAGAATATAGGCGAGAGGGTATTCGCGAAAATGCTGGAAGAAATTGTTGACTAAACCTAGGTCATCCGCTGTTAAACTATTGTCGCTCAGTTTCGTCTCTAGTGTCGTGAGTGCAGATTTATTGAAGAAGCTTTGACTTGTACTCGCTTCTATCCAGGGGGTTTTCAGTTTTACTTTTCCATTAAGAGTTTCCAAAGAAACTTCATCATAGGGCCAATAAATATGGTTGTTCACGTATCCTCCTCGAAAAAATCGCAGCTAAACGATTGTCTTGATCCAACGTGGGTTGGAGCAATGTAAGCTGCGATTTTATTTCAAGTGAGATTAGAGTTGAGCCGCGTTTGGTGGCATGCACATATGAATTTCAATTGGGAAACGGCTTTCCTCTTCTCTTTTTCCTGTGTACATGGAAACTTGGCCTTCAGCACAGCCATTAGCCATCAATGGCAATTGTCGGATGGTATTGTTACGCGTTTGGTCGCAACCACCTGCTCCCATACCGCCGTCTTCTTCGGAATAAACGCTAAGACAATATGTTTTAGTTTCTGTATTACCAAATCCAGGCATAATGAGAGCAAAAGAAGTGGATGCAGAAATGGCTAAAGCAGCAAGAGAAATGGTTGTTTTTTTCATGATTTTATCTCCATTTTAAAGTAATCGAAAGAATTACTTAAGCACGGTGCAGTGAGCTCCCAGAAACTGGTTTAGAGGCGCAGCTAAAGGGTTTCACATGAATCGCGTACTTTATTCTTCGCTGGTTTTATTGCTCTTGTTGCTCGCTTGTTCTTGGAAAAATACGAAAATTAGCAGTGATAATTTTGGCGAGTTGTGGGGTGAGATAATTGCTAAACTCAATAAAAATTCGGGTCAAAAACTCGGAAATTTATCTCATCTCACGACGGACCTCTTATTGCTGAATGAACAAGAATTATCTCAAATAAATTCTTTGTGGCTTAACTCTGCTCATGAAGGACTAAATAAAGAGGAACTTAGAAAAAAAGAAAATAAATTTTTTTATGATCATATTGAGAAACTAAATAATCAGGTGATTTTGCAGCTCGAAGAGATTGGAAAACAAAATAAGTCGACAAAAAATTATCGTGATCTGGCGGACAGAATAAGTGTGGCTATTGAGAAAAATCCCATTATCTCAAGTGAAAATGCTCGCACCTTTGAACATGGCGATGAAATTGGTTTTTGTTTTGGTCGTGCTTTGTTGGCCCATTATCTGTTGCTTAAAAATGGCGTCCCAGAAAGCGATATTTTGAAAATTTTCACGATTGGCCAACTAAAAGTGGGCTATCAGTATTGGCATTTCCACGTCGCGGTCATGGTGAAAGATCCACTCTCAGGATTTATTGTCCTCGATCCTTTGCAAGAAAAGACACTGGATTACAAAGACTGGATAGCAGCTAACCATCGCTATTCAGTTAAATATCCATTGTCACGCGTGAGATTTTATGTGACCGACCCGCGAAAATTTATGCCCGCCAATGGAATGTATGCCGTCGAAGATCTTTCTCATCCGGTGCTCAAGGAATATTTTTTTAAACTGGGATTTGAAATTAAAAATAACTTTGCCCTGATAAATTCTCATTGTGGCGGATAATTTAAAACGCACTTTTTATTTCGCTCTCACTCTCGTGTTAGCCTGAACATGGAGGGGAACTATGTCATTAATGAAATCAGGTTTGTTAGTTTTTTTGGTGGCGTCATCGCTATTAGCAGATAATTTTAATTTTGGAGCATCGGTGGATGAAGTGGTTTCGTCCATCGATATGGAGAAATGGTATCAGGATACGGAGCACTTAGCTTTAATGAATCGTTATTATCGAAGCGAGGATATAGACCGTGCGAGGGATTGGTTAGTGGAGCAGTTTTCTGCTTTGGGATTACAAACGAGCTTAGAAGAAATATCGATTAATGGCACGCGTGGTTATAACGTGGTTGCCGAAATAAGGGGCAGCCAATCGCCGGAAAAAATTTATATTATCGGTGCGCATTATGATTCCACCTCAGAAAACCCGCTCCATGCGGCACCAGGCGCCGAAGATAATGCATCCGGCACGGCGGCTCTACTCACTATCGCCAAGGCATTTGCCGCACAAAAGCCAAAATCGACCATCCGTTTCGTAGCCTTTTCGGGGGAGGAGGCCGGATTAAAAGGAAGCAAACAACACGTGCAAAATATTATTTCTCGTCATGAAAGAGAAAAAATTCGCGGCGTTATTATCATGGATATGATTGGTTATTCGTCGGATTCAGATTTAGACGCGCTCATTGAAACCAGTGCTAAAAATCAATATCTCGTTGATTTGCTCCACGCCTCAGCGAGAAAATATAGCGCGGGCCGAGACGAGACTTCATTTAATTATTGGGGCTCGGACCATGTCCCTTTTATCGATAACGATTTTTTGGCGGCATTGGTAATTGAAAATGATTATGAGGAGTATCCCGATTATCATAAATCAACGGATCTAATGGCCAACCTAAATGTGGCTATGGCGAAATCGATTATTAATATGATTTCAGGGAGTTTAGGCTATTGGGTCTTATGAGCGTCATGGGGAGCATAGCGCGATCTAAGCCTAGTTTAGAGCTGCGGGGGAGCATTGTGGTCGTTATAATGATGGGAATCTAATGACTTATTGGAAAATCTCATGAAAATAACCGGCCTTTTTACCTATGCTTTTATTCTTCTGCTCTTAGGATCTTGTGGTGGTGGCACTGATGACATGGCCGAAAGGGCTAAGAAGCCGGTTGATCAAATACAGCTTTTGCCCCCGTCTACCAATCCTATTTCGTCCCCCGAGACTGAATCCCCCGAGCGAAAAGCTAGGCTTCAGACGCCTGTATCGTCGGTCAACCCAGGCATCGCCCCCGACGTCACTGAACCGTGGCATTTATTTGGCAAGAATGGCATAAATTTGGGCCCTGCTTGGGAGATTACGACGGGAAGCAAAGATATTACTATTGCTATTATCGATAATGGCTTTGCGCCGAATCATACAGCTTTTTCAAAAGGCAATTGTAGGAACAAAATCGAACATCTGGATTTCCTGAAGAAGCCAAAGAAAAGCGCCCACGGCCAAATGGTCGCGTCGGTTATCGCTACCTGTGGGGACAATCCCCTCGACATTATCGGTATTAATGCACACTCACCTGTTCAATGGATTGAGGTAGGCCCTGGACAAGCAGGCACCTCACGCGAACTCATTCGATGGGTTCTAGGCGAAAAAGATCTTTGTAAAAAGGCTAAATACATCACTTGTACAGGAGACAATCTCTTCCCTGCACGGGTGATAAATCGTTCGGCTGGATCGTCAAGCACCACGCCCTATATCGATCGGGCTTTGTTGTTGCCCGTCGTCGAACAGGCGAAGCGCCTCGAGAGTATTATTGTGGCCGCTGCTGGAAATGACCCAATAAATGCCGATAATGACTTCCCTGCTTCTGCAACCGGAGTCATCTCGGTAGGATCTACCAACCAAGATGGCGTGGCGACCAAATGGAGCTCCTGGGGAGAAACCGTGGAAATTATGGCGCCAGGAGAAAAAATTTCAGTGGCAACACCAGCAGGCAAAGAATATGCCAGTGGATCCTCATTCGCGGCTCCCATCATAACGGCAGTAATTTCCCTTATGTATTCAATCTATCCCGCATTAAATTGGAAGACAGCGGTGTACTTTCTGCAATCCACGGCGGTTGCGATGGACTGCCATGACTATTGTATTGCTGGGCGCGAGAGGAAGGTACAAGATCAATGTAGAAAAGACTGTTGTCGAGGTGAAAGCCAGGTTTGCACACCAGGACGGGTTGATGCAGCAGCGGCGCTAAGTGCCGCTCAAAAAGCTGCTTCTTCGGGCTTACCCAAAGTTGCATTAGTTGATTCAAACAAATTATTAGTCGGAGTGAGCTTTAAAACTACTCCAGAAGGAAGGCGAGGTGACTTTGTTCTTCGCAATGTGGGAGGAGCTTCGGGTAAATACCTTATTACTTCTCCAGACGGCGCACTTACATTCAGCGCGACAGAAATAGAACTTGCCCCTAAAGGACAGCCCAACGATTCTCAAAAAATAAGCATCGTCACGACTAAAAAATTTATTGGAGACAAAGACGCCGCCATTCGCATTGCAAGCCCGGAATCTGGGGTGCTAAGTACTTTTTCCGATGAAATTGTGCTTTATGCTAAAACCGATTTTTCTCTTTGATTATCTGGCGCGCTAAGCAATCAACATCCCCGCTTTAACTTCCTTCAGCATGGTTGAACCCGCCAATATTTCCACCAAAGTCAGCGCAAACTGCATGGCACTACCAGGACCCTGGGCGGTCACTACTTGTCCATCGATAACGACCGGCTGGTCGAGATAATGTTTGATATGGGATTTTAGGGCAGGATAACAAGTAGCTTTTTTCTGATCGAGCAAACCATGATCAGCAAAAACCAGGGCAGGCGAGGCACAAATAGCCGCGATTAATTTACCTTCTTTAAAAAAAGTCTTAAGTTCATCGATGAGTAAAGAATATTCAGCAAAGTTCTGCGCGCCTTCGGTGCCGCCTGGTAAAATAATGGCGTCGTAATCCGAGAGAACCTCGTCGGTAAAATCGGAATCGGCTACGATTTTTGTTCCAAGTGCTCCCGTAATTTGTCGCCCCATGATGCTACTGACACGCACGCTCATATCCGCGCGACGCAAAACATCAATGATCGTGATAGCTTCCAGTTCTTCGGTACCATTGGCGACGGCGACTAATACGTTGGCTTTATTCATGCTCGATCCTTAAAAGAAATAGGTCCAGCCACCACCGAAATTGGGGTAGGAGTTTTCAAAGGCTAATCCTTTTTTGGGCTTTATGCTTACTTTGGTCATCCAGGGAATTTCTAGGTGAATCGAAAAGTTTTCGGTGAAAAAATATTCGGCGCCGGGGCCTATACCTAAACCAAGCATGGCCGAATGAGTAGAATTATCCACCATCATGTCCTTCACAAACCGATGGGTACTGTTTAAGTGATAAACCCCAGCGGCATAAGCTACGGCATAGATGCGGATGGAAGAACGTGGCAATCCCGAGTTGGGAAAATTATGGTGTGCGAATGTATACATTCCACCGATAGCAAGGCCAGCATGACCCGAATCATTCCAAAACCCTCCGCCCAAATTAGTGGAGATGCCGAAGCGATTGGAAAAATGATGGCGATAGGAAAATCCCCACGTTTCATAAACCGTTCCGCCAATGCCAATACCATGACTTTCGCCATTTTTCCGAGCGTCCTGAACCGGGACCTCAAATGCTTCGAGGAAAGCTGTACTGCTAAAGCACAAAGCCAATAAACTTACAATTAAAGACATTTTCATATTTATCACCCCAGTGTCTAACAATGATTTTGCTGGTCTATCATCCTTAATGCTAAAAAAAAATGAGACGAAAAGATTATTTATTCAAGTTGCTCATAGTTTCGTATCAACCTGTTAGGTGATGGATCTGAGGATTTTAAAGCCATCGCATCAATCGAAGGCGCTTTTTTGTTTTTTTCGGCAGTTCTTTCACAATCACCAATGAGATCCAAATGATTTAGGTGGCTCAGTAATTCGGTTAAAGACACCGCCATAGTTTTTTGTTGTTCATGGCAAATAGTTATTCTTTCACCGTCGCTATTTTGTGAAGCATCCGGCAGACCGTCATTTTCATCATCGTGGTCCTGTGAGTCGGGGATGCCGTCCTCATCGAAATCTAGTTTGGTGGCGGGATTGGTGCCAGGATAGGCATAGTCGCCCTTGATATCGAGAATCCCTAGATCGAGTCCTCCCGTAGCCGTCGTTTTAGGGAGGCGTAAGGTGTCGCGCATGCCTATTTCGGAATCTGAATCAAAAGTTAATAAGGCGGGGCTTATGTTATCCGTGTTTATTCCTGGACTAGGAAGAAAATAAATGGCAAATGTATCATTTCCGGGCAAGTTAAGGGCAAAGCTATTGCCTGCCTGAATTGAGCTTTGATACCGGTCTCCCGCCGTACTAAGTGCTACAACTTCACCTTTGTCAAAATCCCTATCGATAATGCGACCACTTATTAGCCACTCTTCTTTGGTCAGGCTGTCCAATAACTCAGATTCAGGGTTTTTTTTACACCCTAAGAGTCCTGATAATGCCATGATTATCAGGCTGCTTCTTAGAACGAGAGTAGCTTTGGCATACATAAGACCTCCAACAATCTCGTTTAAGTTTGAGGCCAGTTCAATAATCGCATATTACTGCATTGATTTTGCTGGCAAAAAGGCAACTCTAGCGAGACCAGAAGCAATACTAGCAAATATGGGGGGCTCGATTGTTGATGCAGCCACGTTTTTCTAAAAAGTTGGGGTAGGTAGCCAAGATGGGCAAAAAAAGGCAATCAATTGGTGAAAGATCTGAAGATACTTTGGTGCTAGAAAAAGAAGAAACCAAAGAGCCAAAAAAATACACTGTAATACTTCATAATGATGATTTCACTACGCAAGAATTCGTTATTCATATTCTCGTTAATTTTTTTCATAAAAATGGGGAAGAGGCCCACCGGCTGATGTTAAAGGTTCATTTGGAAGGAAAAGCCAAGGTCGGATTATATACAAAAGATATAGCTGAAAGCAAGGTTTTTGTGGTCACTTCTTATAGCAGACAAAATGGCATGCCTTTATTGTTAACTGCCGAACAAGAATGAACAAAATTGTATTCATAAATGACGCTAAATTACAGATGCTTACACAAATTTGATCAAGAGAATTCGATTATAGCTAGCCTGCATGCGAGCTAATCGCTAGGGTTTATTACGGGGAGAATGGGGATGTTGAGCCATGAAGTAGAAAAGATTGTTGAAGATGCCCTAGAGGAGGCGCAAGCGCGCCGGCATGAATTTGCTACGGTTGAACACCTTTGTTTTGTTCTTTTTGAAAATCCCAAAATTAAAGCATTGTTACAGCAAATGGGCGTTAGTAAAAAAGAGCTGAAAGCGCGCTTTTTAGAGTTCATAGAACACCAAATTGAATCTTTGCCAGAAAATTCCCAGGTGGAAACCTTGCCTAGTTTAGGTTTTCAGCGTGTCTTACAAAGAGCTGCTGTTCACATTGTGGGTGCTGGCAAAACGGAAGTCTCGGTTGAGCACGTGTTGGTGGCAGCTTTCGATGAAGATGAAAGCTACGCTGTTTTTATGATGCAGCAAGCCGGAATAACGCGTCTCGATTTAGTATCGGTCATTTCCCATGGCGGTGCTGATTCCGATGAAGACGACGATGAAATGGACGAGGAAGAGTCTGATGGCGATGCTAAGCCCCACGAAAAAACTAACCTCGCACGCTTTACCTTGTGCCTGACCAATGAAGCCAGGATGGGCAGGCTTGACCAAGTAATCGGTCGTGAAAAAGAGCTTGAGCGGACTATTCAAGTATTGTCTCGACGGCGAAAAAATAACCCACTCTTGGTGGGCGATCCGGGTGTAGGGAAAACGGCCCTAGCAGAAGGATTGGCTTTAAAGATCATCGAGGGCAAAGTACCTGACTATTTATTGGGTGCTGAAATGTATTTGCTCGATATGGGTGCCATACTTGCCGGGGCCCGTTATCGGGGCGATTTTGAAAATCGCATGAAAGCGGTGCTGAAAGCTATCGAAGCAAAGCCCAATGCCATCATGGTGATCGATGAAATTCACACCGTAATTGGAGCAGGGGCGACCACCGGCAGCAGCATGGATGCGTCAAATCTCTTAAAACCTATACTTTCCAAAGGCCGCTTACGCTGCATTGGCTCTACAACTTTTAAAGAATATCGGAGTTATTTTGAGAAGGATCGAGCCTTAGCGCGACGTTTTCAAAAGATCGATATCGATGAGCCAAGCGATGAAGAATGCGAACAAATTTTGCGAGGTATCAGGCCTCGCTATGAAGAGTTTCACAGCGTAAAAATCACCGACGAGGCCATTAAGCTGTCAGTGAATTTATCGAAACGTTTTTTACATGAACGAAAATTACCAGATAAAGCCATAGATTTGATCGATGAAGCATGCGCCCGCTTACGTTTGCTCAACAGTCAAAGCACCATAAAGAGTCAGTCACTGGTGGATGAAAAAGCTATTGAAGAAGCGGTTGCAAGTATGGCGCAGATTCCGTCCCGCACTATTAGTCACGACGATAAAGAATTGCTGGGACGCCTGGAAAATAGTTTAAAAGCCAATGTGTTTGGCCAAGATCAGGCGATTGAGCAGATTTCAAATGCCATTTTAATGTCACGGGCGGGCTTGAGAGAAAAAGATAAACCCATCGGTTGTTTTCTTTTTACCGGTCCTTCCGGGGTTGGTAAAACTGAAGTGGCGAAGCAGGTAGCCCTTTCACTCGGCGTAAATCTCATTCGTTTTGATATGAGCGAATATATGGAGCGGCATACTGCTTCAAGATTGGTGGGTGCTCCCCCAGGCTATGTGGGCTACGAGCAAGGTGGACTTCTGACTGACGCCATCAATAAAACTCCCTATGCCGTCTTACTCCTCGATGAAATTGAAAAAGCCCATCCCGACGTTTTTAATATGCTTTTACAAGTCATGGATTATGGCAAATTAACCGACAACAACGGCCGTGCTTCCGATTTTCGCCATGTAATTTTAATAATGACCAGTAATGTGGGCGCTCGCGAACGCGAACAGCGTTCCATCGGCTTCGTTGAGGAAAGCGCACTGCATCAGGATGACAAGGCCGTTAAGCGTTTATTCAGTCCCGAATTTCGTAACCGTCTCGACGCTAAAGTTTCATTTAATAAACTGAGTCCTGAAATAGTCGTAAAAGTTGTCGAGAAATTCATTGATGAACTGCGTCTTCAATTGCTCGAGAAAAATGTTGCCATTACTATCTCCAGTGATGCAGCATTGCTGCTCGCCAAATTGGGTTATGACGCCACCATGGGAGCTCGTCCTCTAAGTCGGATTATCCAAGAAAAGATCAAAAAACCGCTCGCCCAAGAACTGCTCTTTGGCGCTTTGGTCAATGGCGGGAGCGTGGAAATCCAAGTGGTGGATGGTCAGATTAAAACCTTGATTCCATGAGCAAAACGGCTCGAGAAAGTCTCGAAGAAAAATCCTTGAGATTTGGTGAAAAATATATGCTCCATCTGTTATTGGAGCACATGTAAGCGCCCGCGAGATGGTATTTAGTAGATATAGTTTTAGAACTTATTTTATATGATTAAATTTATAAATGGTCTTTGGGAAGGCAGGTTTGCATGAACATGAGAAAGAGGGGATGGTTCATACTATGGATCGCAATGCAGGGCCTATTAATTCTCAATAGTGGTTGTCGACGATCGATCAAAAACGACCCCCTAAACATGGCGGAAACTCGGAGGTCTGCGGTTGAGATAGACCCACATTATATGGCATGCCATGAGTTTAGTGGCTCCACGAAAAGCGTTGAAAGAGCCATGACTGAGAAGATCGTAATTCTTTACAGTTCGGGGGGCGCTGGTCATAAATCTGCTGCAGATGCGGTCGAGCGTGCCTTGCATGCGGTTGAGGAGCAAATGCTCGGAAAGGGTCGCAAATATGTTATTGCTCAGGTTGATGTTTTATATGGCCTCTTACCCAAGCAAGATCTTTTCGATGAATATTTGAAAGCGGAAGAATGGGGAAAATTAAAAAACCTGAGCGCAATGCAGGGGATCGCCGAAAAATTGATCAATGCGAGACAAGTGTTCTGGGACAACAAAGTGCTGAATCGCATAATGCGCGCTTGTGACGAGCGCCCGCCATCTATGCTGATTAGCGTTTTCCCGGTGGCAAACTATGTTTATGCCGATATTGCGAAGAAAAATAACATTCCGATGGTCATCGTTCCGACCGATTATGAAATCAGTCACTTTCTTAATAAAATCGATGAATCAAATAAGCAGTCAGCCAATGTATTTTTGAGTTTGCCTTTAAAGGAGCCTGAAGTTTTGGCGCCGCTTCATAGGAAAGGCTCGAGCAAACCAAGCATTCCTTATTGCATTACGGGATATCCTTTGCGCCATGAATTTATTGCCCTTCGGACCAAGATTGATGCTGCGACAAAAAATGGTCCTTTAGTGGAAGCATCGGAAATTGTTAAATATCGCCAGTCAGTTTTAAAAGTTCCCAGAGGCGCCAAAAGCCTCATGATCACCTTGGGTGGTAAAGGCGGGGCACTCGAGTTGATTTTGCAATATCTGCAGAAACTGCATTTTATGCAAGAACGCACGCCTTTGGGCAAGCCTTTGCATGTCATCATTGCCTCAGGCGGAGATCAGGCGATCCTTGACGGCCTTAAAGCCAAATCGCCAACTTTTGCCAACAATGCACTCTTTAAAACCCAAATTCTTGGTCGATTGGATGCTCGCAACATGGCGCTGACGATGGCCTCAGTTGATGCCGTCTTACTTAAACCGGGAGGCTCGACAGTGGCCGAAGCCATCATGCTTGGAACACCGATGATTATCAAATCCGATTCCGCCGCTGCTTTGCATTGGGAAAGAACCAATATGAACTTGGTGAAACGCTTGGGTTGGGGGGTGGATCTCGTTCCCGCTCCTCAACTTCGGGTCAATTCAAATGATTTGGTGGCTAAAGTCAAACAAGTCCTAAACTCCCCCACCCGGCGTAATAAGACTCCCTTCATTAATTTCCACACCCAATTTTCTCGACTCGTCGAAGCTGTTCAACACCGCAACGAGCGAGAGCTGGATAAATCCATTTGCGTGCAATGATAAGCTCTTAATGGCTAAGCCTCAAATATCTTGCTTATTATTGCTTCTCTGCATCGCTGGAATCAACCGGTTTCATAGGGAGTTGGCCCGAAGGACTCAAGTTGCAACATTCGTTAGTTGGATCTTCCTTGCAAATACTCATTTTTTGATAACAAGGGTGGTTTGGGGCTAGCTTCAAATATTCTGCGTTAGCATCGCTCAGGTTTATCTCGCCAGCAAACATAGTCATTGAAGCAAAAACTGCCATAATGGCAAATATTGAACGCATTTAATTACTCCGTTTATTTATATAATGTAGTTATTATATATGTTTATTATTTAGCAGCGTGAGTTAGTTTAAGCCAGATGTTTTTTGGTTATTTTTGATGGCCATTTTGAGCGGCTTCGATTATCTTTTGAATTTCGGGGTTTTTAAATAGTAACTGTCCTTTTAATATCACCGAAATTACCAAAGCATTTTCTTTTAGCCACAAAAGTGCTGCTGCCTTTTGTTCCGGGCTTGTATCCCCCGAGCCTATGACTTGAGCGTTCATGACGGACGCAGCAATAGTACCTTTGCGACCCACCACGGTAGTTTCTCCAACTTGAAAAGTGGCGAAATCCTTGTCATCAGCTAGGATATCCTCGGGCCGGACAGCGCCATTTTTGGCTGTTTTAACCACTTCGTTAGCTTTATTTTTGTCTCCTGGCTTGCAGGCAGATAACGATGTAAAAATTATAAGTAATTGAAGGCAATGTTTAAGTGTGTTTTTCATAATGTTGTCCTGTTAATCTTCATTTATAGTAATCATTCTAGGCTACGCATTGTCTTTGTCAATAACTTACTGATCGATCGGTAAATTATTTTAGATTCAAGCGATAAGTCAACTTAGTGGAGGGTAGAAGGGTCGCTGGCAACTGAAAAAAATAAGCTTTGCTAGTTTGTTTCATAAATGAGCAAGATATATCATAAAAACCCGAGGAGCATTTTTAAAAATGCTCCTTCGTTTAAAGGATGACTATGCAAATATTAATGATACTAGCGAAGCGTTTTATTTTTTTGGTATTTATTAGTTATCTATTAATGCTAAATGCCTGCAGCAAAAATCCTTCTGGAAATCTAGACGAAGCACGAGAAGCAAGAAAGGAATGGTTTAAGGAATATTTTTTGCGTGCAGCTAATGACAAAGATAATTCCCTGCGTATTTTTTGCTTATGGTTCGGCGGCGATCGTCAGGCTTACACCTCAAAAATTTTTATCGGCGGCAATGAAATAGAATCAACTAAGTGGTTTGCTGGGGTTGAGGATCTACTGCTGGGCTTCAAAGAGGCTAAGCTTGCTCATCTCAAATTTATTTTTGAAATAGTAGTAGATGATGCCACCAAGAATTCAGAAGTAAAAAAACTCACCTCGCTTCAGGAGAGATTTCCTCACCATTTCAAAGTCACGCCGCTGAGCAGTATTGCACCGAAGAATCTGCCCCCAAAAGAAATTCTTGAACACGCATTTCTTGGCAATCCAGCCTTTGCGGCCGATGCCATAAGGATTTGGTATTTGCGCCAACCAGATTATTTCACCAACGTTTATATCGACGTGGACACCTTCATCGATAAAACTACCCACTATGAACGCTATAAAAATTATAAGATATTTGGCCGTGAAGTAGAGCCTGGATATGTGTATTTTGCGAATATAAATAATGAGTATTTAGTCGATAAGAGCTTTTCAGATGATAAGATTGAGATTCTTAAAAAAAATGGTTTAGAAGAATATGAAAAAAATAAAGTTTTGATTTCTCATTATAAAAATAGAGCTCGATTTTTAAATTTTTCCTCCACCAATGATAGTTTCAATGCTTATAAAAAAGACCTGGATTATCTTGTAGAATACCAAATTAAAAATTCCGATAATGTTATCGACATGGTATCTGCAATTATATATACTTTTGGTCCAGGATTATGGCTAACTTTAAGTTCCGGTGCTCATCCAGATATAAAAGAAAATCCAGGAATAAATGACCAAGCCGTGAGTGCCCAAGCCTGGAAAGGAGGGAATCAAATTCCCGTCGGCTATCAAAGCTTACGCGTAAGAAATTTCAATAAATTGCTTTTCCTCGATAAAATCAAAGATCACCCAGATGTAGAACAAAGGCTGACCAAAATAGTGCTTAATCTTAATTATCTCGGGTGGGATTATGATTATTTTTCAAGATTCCCCGAGAAGGAGTTGAGTCAACTTTTGGCCAAGGAAATTTCGCAGTTTTGGCAAGAGGCCCTCGCTATTCTAGAGCTGAAAATTGACAAGTCTGACATAGAAGCAATAAAAGAGGAGTTTAAGAAAGCGGCCGGGGGGCTCTATATCGCCCTAGGTTTGCTTCCTCCTACTCGCCAGGGGGATAGGTTCTAAGCTTGTAGACTCTCAAAAATTTCTTCCATGCCGAGAGGAATGGCACGGCTTTAAATTGGGAAAAATAGGAATGCCCCAGCATGAAAGAAAATTCTTCTTTAAGTGCCTGGTTTCTGAGACGATAATCAACGAGAAATCGTTCCAGGTCGGCAAGATTAAAAAATTCGTCGGGCATAGTGATGTTGGCGATGGGCCCGGTCAGAATAAATTTTATTCTTGGGCCGTCTAATTCATGTCTTAAATAGGCTCCATTATAGAGCCTATCGGAATCAGTGAAAAAAACGTCCGGGCGAGCGCTGAGGGTGCTGGTAAAAAATAAGGCTAAAATGGCGGTTTTTATGAAAATTTTCATGTTTTTAGGTAGTAATAATAGTCTTCGATTTCAAGTAAAAATTACTGATTTAATAATTCTTTGACTTTGCTGGATAATTTTAAGCCGATTTACGGGTCTATAAATTGAAATTCTATCGATTCTAGTTTAGCCGATGCCTAGATGGCTAAAAACTAGAGCCCGTGTTAATAGACGTTTATCTTGAGCGTTCGCATCAATGGTTAGTGGTCGAGGTTTTTATGAGATATTTATTTTTTGTGACTTGGTTATTAGTAGGGTTTTTTCCTATCTCGTGTGGGAATAAAGGATCATCGGATTCTTCGAATTTTTCGAATCCTGCGAATACTTTTAATCCCAGTCCTAAGGTTGAGAGTAAATGTACCCTAAAGAATCAGGATCAATGCGAACTAAATATTCTTGATAATTGTATTTGGAACTTCGATCGCTGCATGAATAAAATTCTTGAGTATGCGCCTGTCGTTCCGAAAGAGCTCGGAAAAGTGAAAATGGTGGCCGTTGGTAAGGGTTTTTGCGCTATAGATATGAATGATGAGCTCTGGTGCATTCCTCAATCCATTTTAGAACGACAAATTCTTCCCCGGCCAACGAAAAAATATCGCCATGTCGCTATGGCTATAGATGCAGTATTGAGGAGTAAAATTTGCGCCACTGAACTTGATGGCACAAGTGTCTGTTTCGACAAAGGAAAAGAGGAAAAAGGCCCCACCACAGATAAAGTTCTAGAGACGATTCCTTCTCCCCACCACGATACGATCTGTGCTTTTTCGCAGAAGAAACTCTATTGCGAGTCAAACCAAAAAGCTTTTGAAAAACTTGATGATTTTTCGAATGACCCCGATATCCAAAGGTGGGCTAAAAAGAACGCCACTGATGCCATGCCTGATTTCCAAAAAATTGCTTTTTTGGGATCAAATTATGGTAGTGATGCAAAGAAATTTTTTACCGCATTTTCCAGTTCAAAAGTCCTCGTAGGCGTTCGGGATGATACTAAAGCAAGTCTTTGGGATATGGCAAAACTCGGTAGTGGGCGCGCTGCAATATATGAAGATATTTTAAGTTTTAGCACTTATAATGAGGCTTATTGTATCATTGCCGAAGATAAAAAAGGATTAGTTTGTGATGGTGGAAAATATCACAGTTTAGTTGATACTCCTAAAGATATTCAAAATGCTGACTTGGTTCAGGTGGCCACGGCGTTGGAGCATACCTGCGTGATCCTTAAGGGCTCCGGCGAGCTTAAATGTTGGGGAGCCAAGAGAAAAATTAAAAATATGCCGCCAAATCTCTCTGGCGTAAAGCAAGTTGCCGTGAGTGAAGAGATGACTTGTTTTATTGACAAAGCCGATATGCTGAATTGTTTTGGCGAATAGTTAGTTTAAGCGCTGCGGATTAATACCTATTTTAGTGTTTGTGCCAAGCATAATAGTCAGTCCATGAAAAAGGCTTGGTAAGAGCGGGATTAAGTTTATAATGGGTATTAAATCGCAGGCCAAGGCTGCCAGCGCGATGCTGCCCAATTGGGGTTTATTAATTTGGCGGCCCCGTAGAAAACTTATCCCCACGGCCAGGCCTAAAGATAAAGCATGAACGCTAAAACCCCAGCGAGCCTGATCGGAAAAAATATTGGCCATCATGGAATTCGAGCCCACCCAAGGCAGTATATAGCTGGGGAGGATGAGGATTGTGTAGGCATAAAAAAACCATTGTCGTTTAAAAAACTCAAACATAGGAGCAACCTCATCATGCGGGCTAATAAAATTGTCAGGTGGGGATTAATAACACTTTTTAGCAATTTAACCATTAGGAGGGCCGGGCCAATCAACCGTGCTATTAATTAATACAATTCAAGACATTCCGAGCTTGCTCACATTAATATAAATTGTCACAAAGAGGGAGCTAGCGCATGTATAAGCAATGGTGTGAATTTTCTTTTATTCTTAAGCCATCTACCCGCGGCGGTGTCGGGGTTTTTGCGACTCACCCGATCATTGCGGAATCTCCAATTTTTCATCGCCCTTTTACTATGAGAATATTGGCCATCAACGAAATTCCACCTGCGCTACGTCAATATTGTATCTATATTAATGAGGAAGAAGCTATTTGTCCTGAGCATTTTGCCCATATGGAGATTGCCTGGTTCATCAATCATTCCGACCAGCCTAATATTATGAGACGTATGCCTATTCGTAACTTTGGGGCAGCAAATAAAATGGATACTCTTAATGATATGAAAATGCGGTCAATGTATTCTATTAAAAATATTGAAATGGATGAAGAAATTTTGATTGATTATAATCATTTGAATGAACCCGAGCATTTGAAAGAAGATTATTATCGAAGATAAATTTGGCGATGGCTTTTTAGCAAAGGCCATTCGGGGAGGTCAGCCTCAAAATCAGCAGAGGGCCCTGCCCATGCTTTCTGACCATTTATTAGAATCAGCAGATCTCCGCCTAAATAGTTCGTCTCCGCCAAATCGTGACTAATAAAAATAATCGTCAAGCGATCATTCACGACACTTTTTAGCAATTTAACCATAGCTAGCCTCAAGACCGTATCAAGTCCTGAAAAAGGCTCGTCCATGATCAAGAGGCGCGGATTGCTGGCCATCGCTCGGGCGAGCGCAAGGCGTTGTTGCTCGCCTTGGGACAATTCATGGGGACGTCTCGTTTTAAGATTGTCGAGCTGGAAAGTCACTAATAGCTCGTCAATATTTAACGCTGTTGGCGCGAAAGAGCGGGTGAGTAAAAGAGTCTGGATAACACTTAGATGCGGCCATAGGCTCAGGTTTTGCGGCACATAGGCAAAGCGTCGTTTAGAGATTGGGGAGGTGATTTTATTATCGTGTTGCAGCAGTTCTTCATAAAAATAAATTTTGCCGGCGACATTAAAGCCAGTCGCCAAGCCTAAAATAGTACGGGCCAGGGTGGATTTACCGCTCCCGGAAGGCCCCATGAGGGAGAGGATTTTGCCGCTTGGGACCGAGATATTAATGCTTTTGAGGATGGGGTGGGAAGAGGCGTTTACTGATAGGTTTTCGGTTATAAGGCCCATAATAAATCCCCAATCTGCTCGCGTCCCTTTAAGAAGTGCGTTGTTGCATAAATGCGGCCCATTTTAGCACCACACTCCCTCGCCCGCTTGCGGGCGAGGGAGTGTGGTGCCGGGCCTTAGCCTCTTTTAAAAAACCTTCACACTGGGCGGATTACTCACACCCGCCACAAATACATTAAAATAGCCCCCGCCACAGCCACATTGAGGGATTCAGTCGCATTGCTCATGGGCAAGGAAACTTTCCTGCCAAGTGCGCTTATTTCTTTACTCAAGCCAGCAACCTCCGAGCCCAAGGCGAGAGCGATTGCGACCGGCGTGTTCAATGTCTCAGGGGCTTTGCCATCGAGCTCAGCGACGTGGAGAGGGAGTTTTTCGAGCTCAAGAATTTGTTTTAGCTCACTAAGCTTTCCACTCTTCAAATGCAAACGAAAACAAGCACCCTTAGAAGCTTGAAGGGCTTTTTCGCCGAAAGGATCGGCTGAGCCCTCCAATAAAAAAATGTGATCCCATCCAAAAGCCAAAGCGCTGCGAAAAATGGTGCCTAAATTTCCTGGGTCTTTGATTTGGTCGAGGATCAGGAGGCGTTTACAGCCCTTAAAAGAAATTTCAGTAGGGCACGGAAATTCTGCGATCCAATCAGGCAACATCGGCAGATTGGTGATTTTCTCCATCACTTCATCGCTCACCTTTAGGAAGGGAGCTGAGGGCGGAGGAAGCGACGCGTTTTCTCGGATCATAATAAGCCGGGGAGGCAAATAATGCATGAGCTCGGTGATCACCTGGCTGCCCGGCACGAGGGCTGAGCCTTCCTTGATACGTTCGGAGGATTTTGTGCGCAAGCGCACCCATTTTTTGACGATAGGATTCGAAGTGCTCGACAGGTATTTTTCCTTAGACATCTCTACAACCTACCAAAACCTGCGAAGAGCTGGGCCGCAGTAAAGGACGGGTGGGGGCCTTCGGCTCTTCTTAGCATATGATTTACTCGTTTGTTGGTGGCAGGATTAATTGATTTGTCCGGCATGGAAAGATCCATCCGCGAACGAATAATCGAACGGCCTAAATGATGAACGAAATGAATTAAAGAGCCTTCAGTTTTTTCCACAATCCCAATATGGGTCAATGCGTCGTTCAAACGACCGTTGCGGCTACGGTCATAGGTATTATGGAAAAAAACTAAATCACCCGGAATGGGGTTATTTTTAATAATTTTTCCATATTTACGAACATAACGATAAATAACTTTAACATCGTTATCTGAAGGACTTTTCATCACACCACCAAGAGGAATGCGAGCCTGAGCAAATATTGCTCTTACCGTGCCTGAACAATCTGCGCGAAAAGATTTTGAGCCCGCTTTTATTGAAGATTTGCCGACAGATTTTTGGGCAATTTGGCTAAGGCGTGAGCGATCATTATTATTGAGTTTTTTATATATGCTTCGAGAGTTATTTTTTGTGGGGTGAAAAGTCCGTGAAGTGCTTGCACAGCCGCTAAAAATCAGGATCAACGCCACCATCATGCTCGCGAATAAATTGCTTAAAATGTTTTTATAAGAGCGATTCATGTTTTGGTTTTTAGGCGGTTAAAGCGTTTTTAGTAGTATATAATTTATGCGCCACCATTCTTGTTTTTTTGCTCAATAAGAATAATTTAAAGCTTATTAGAGCATATCTTTGCTGATAGTTACTGCGATTCGATTGGTAGCTTCCAAAGTCACTGAGGAAATTAAGGGCAAATTGGATTCTAGTTTGCGAAAGATCCACAGTGCCACTACCTCACCGGTCGGGTTTTGTAAGCCCTCAATTTCATTAAGTAAAGAATGGTCCAGCAATTTTGCGAGGGGAGCGAAAGCATGGTTTAACTCTGCTAAATCCATGACCCATCCCATTTTTTCATCGATAGGGCCTTTAACGCGAATGACCAATCGATAACTATGGCCATGGATCTTATGACATTGATGACTTTCGGGTACTGCAGGCAAAAAATGAGCCGCCTCAAATCGAAATTCTTTTGCTATTTCAGCATTTATCGCCACAGTTTTTTCCCTCAATACTAATTATTTGGTTTTTCTTGCTGCTTTATTCAATGCAATTGAATGAAGTATGGGCCCTAACATGGCCCTTTAGCCATAAATTGGCAATAAGGCAGATTGAGAGCTTGGCTCATGTGCTCTATGGTGTTTTTCTTTAAGCTGGTTTAGTCTATGCGAGCGCCTTATCTCTATGTAGCACCAACAACAATCCGTGATAAGAACTTTGAGGTCATGGGCGTGGCATCAAAGAAAATGAAAAGGGTAGGATATACCTGATGAATACTGAATTAAATAAAGAAGCTGCTCAGCCTAGAAAAGCGAACTCCGAAGGGAATCGACCGAGAGCAAAAAAACGACCAAGAGGTGACAAAAGAGTCATGCGTCCTAGCGTGATTTATAGTGACGAAGAACTCTTGGCGGTGGAACAGCGTCCTTTTTGGAACTGTGTCCACGACGCAAAAGTCTCGTCGATTATCGATGATGGCGTTGTGGTAGCTTTGGCGAGCCCCACTGGTGGGGACATCAAAGTTCTTATACCTGATGGCGAATTAGTCGCGAAAGCGAGCCTTGCGCCCAATCAGTCCATGCGCGTCTATTTGGACGACACCATCGAGAGCAAAGCTGACAGTGAGCACCCTATCTCAGGGAGCGAAGTTAAAGCAGTTGAACTCGATTTGTTGGAACGAGCCTCCAAGGCCCAACAAAAAAGAGAAACGCTGCACGGCTATGTCGTGAGCGCTATCAAGGGCGGCTATTCTTTGGCGCTTTTTGCCCAGAGTAGAGAGCAGGCAGAAGTGGGCTATGGTTTGCGCGCATTTTTACCTTTTGGTCGTACTGCGCTTCGTCGCAACGATGGCCTTTCTGAGGCGGAAAATCATCTTGTTTCAGTGCAAATCAGCGAACTTGATTTGGCGAGAGGCAACATTGTTGTTTCGCGACGGGAATTGTTAGCTGAAGAACGCAAAAAAGATGAAGAAGAGTTTTATACGAAGCACAAGGTAGGCGATCAAATCAGCGGCAAAGTGAGCGCAGTCATGCCTTATGGCGTGTTCGTTAACTTAGGCGCGGTTGATGGCTTCTTGCATGTAAGCGATATTTCTTGGGATAAAAAACCTCGTCTGCATGACATTGTTCCGGTAGGCAAAGAAATATCGGCGCAGATTATTGGCATCGATAAAGAGAGCAAGCGCGTTAAGTTGAGCATCAAAGGCCTCAACATTGATCCTTGGCAAAACATTGAGAAAACCTTCAAGCCAGGAACTGAGGTTGAGGGTACCATTGTGGCATTCGCCGAGTTTGGTGCTTTCGTTAAACTCAGGGATGGCGTCGAAGGCTTGATTCACTTGGGCGAGATTTCTTGGAATCGCATCAAGCATCCATCGCAACGTTTTAAACTGGGTGATCCGGTGAAGGCCGCAGTATTGCGGGTGGATAAAGCTGCAAGACGAATCTCTCTTTCAACGAAAGCGATAGAATTGAGTCCGGTCGAGCGTTTGTCGGGGCAATTTCCTATTGGTACCGTTCTTAAAACCAAAATTGCAAGCATCCATGACTTTGGTATGTTCGTAGTTCTCGACGAAGAAAGTCAGGGATTGGTACCGCGAAGCGAAGTTTCTTGGCATCGCAGCGAAGATCCTTTGGACAAAACTTATAGCGTGGGCCAAGAAATTGAAGTTGCAGTTTTGGGCTATGACTCCGATCGCCAACGAGTTTCCTGCTCCATCAAACGCCTAAACGATGATCCATGGAATAAGTGGAAAACCATGTTTAAGCGTGGCAGCGTCCACAATGTCAAAGTTTTGCGTGTGCTTCGCACGGGTCTTGAGTGCCAACTTGATGGCGAGCTGATTGGGTTTTGCCCACGACGAGAGCTTTCCGAAGGTGAAAACGAGCAAAGCAAACTCAATGCTCGCGTGGGCGATATGATTGAAATTGTTGTAACCGCCATTGATCCGGTGCGTCAGCGTATTTCGATTAGTCAAAAAGCGGCAGCCGAATCGGAAACGAAGCAGGCATATGAAACTTACTTACACGAGCAGAGCCAGGGCGGTGCACGCACTACTTTGGGTGATGCTTTTAAAAAAATAGATTTGAATAAAGGTAGAAATAAGGACCATGGCTAAAGTTCATTTAACTTCGCTTGGTTGTCCAAAAAACCGCGTCGATGCCGAGCATATGCTGGGCATCGCTCGTTCTTTAGGCCATGAATTGGTTTCTAATGCGGACGATGCGGATACATTGGTAATCAATACGTGTGCATTTATTAACGAAGCAAAAGAAGAATCCATCGACGGTATTTTGCAATTGGCTGAGCTTAAGGAGAAATCTGGCGGCAAGAAGAAGCTGATTGTGACGGGTTGTTTGGCGCAAAGATATTCTAAAGAGTTAGAAAGTGAGATCCCTGAAGTGGACCATTTCTTTGGCACTTCCGATTATTCTTTGGTGGCCAATGTTCTTTCGGGCGAATTTGGCGAGCCTGCGCCAGCGAAAAATCCGAAGCTCGTGAGTATTGGCACCAAGGCTCTCACCAAAAATATGGTGACGAGCGATTTGTCCTATATCGAAAAATTTGATCTGCCGCGTATCAATACTTCGCCCTCGTTTTCGGCTTATTTGCGTATTTCCGAAGGTTGCGATAATGCCTGTGCATTTTGCATTATTCCGAAATTGCGGGGTAAGCAGCGCAGCCGTGGAATTGAAGATCTCGTGAAGGAAGCGCAGTTTTTAGCGCAATCGGGTGTGATGGAATTGAATCTCATTGGCCAAGATCTCACGGCTTATGGTTTCGATATTCCAGGCCGGCCCACCTTGGCAGCGCTTCTTGAAGCGTTGGCTGCCATACCTGGAATTCGCTGGATTCGCCAAATGTATGCCTATCCGCGGACTTTTAGCGAAGCATATTTTAAGGCTTTCCAAAATAAAAATGTTTTGCCTTACATTGATATGCCGACGCAGCATGGTTCGGCCAATGTTTTGCGCTTGATGAAACGAGGCGGCAGCAAGGATCGTTTAACCAATATCATCGGCAGTTTGCGCTCGAATATTCCAAACTTAGTGTTACGAACAACCGTGATGGTGGGCTTTCCCGGCGAGACTGAGGCTGATTTTCAAGAGCTTTGTGATTTCGTGAGAGAAAATCGATTTGACCGCATGGGTGTCTTTAAATATTCAAACGAAGAAAATACCCAAGCCTATGTTTTTGCGGATCAAGTTGCAGAATCTGTCAAAGAAAAGCGTTTTCATGAGTTGATGTCGATTCAGCGTGAGATTTCCCTCGAGAAAATGCAAAGTTTGATTGGCAGCGAGCAAGAAGTAGTGGTGGAAGGCCAATCTGATGAGCATGAATATGTGGTCAAAGGCCGCATGTGGTCACAGGCGCCAGAGATCGACGGGCAGATTTATATTTCAGCCTTGACGCCCTTAACGGTTGGCCAAGTAGTGAAAGTAGTGATCACCGATGCGCATGATTATGATTTGTCGGGTGAAGTGATCGAGTAGTGGACTCGGATTTATATACCAGTAAAAACTCCTGTTGTTTTGATTATTAACTATCGAGATAAAGCTTACCGCTGGCTAACTGGCGGTAATAAACGGATCGTTGCTCGAGTTCTGGCAGGGAATAGGCCTTAATATTTTTCTCTGATGACAAAAGTGACAAATCGATGAGGCCTTTAGCTCTCGCAACGGTTTTAAGCCGATGGGCGATCACCAGGGTTAAGGAGCTTTGAGCGAGTTCCAGGATCATGGTGGTGATGGAGGATTCGCTAATTTCGTCGAGGCTGCTGGTGGGTTCATCGATTAATATGACGAAAGGCTTATAAAATTGTGCCCGTAGATAGAGGCTTGCAAAGTTCACTCGCTGGCGTTGTCCACCTGAAAGATTTAGGCCTCGTTCGCCTAGTTGCGTTAATAGGCTTTGATTGGCGTTAAGAATATTCAAGAGACCTACGCGATCGAGGATCTTTAACAAAAATTCATCGCTATAACCATGATCTTCTGGCAGCCCAAAAAGGAGATTATACTTGACCGTCCCTTGGAGCGTGGAGGCTGTTTGACCTTGCATGGCGATCATACGGCGACGCGTGCTATCGCTTATCTTATAAATATCCACGTCGTTGACCATAACAGAGCCGACATAAGGCTTTAGTTGCCCGCCCAAAATGGATAACAAGGTGGTTTTGCCACTGCCAGATGCTCCGATAATGCCATAAAGCCTATGGGTTTCGTCGCGATGGCAGCTTAAAGATAAGCTGTGGTTATTGAAGAGTTGGGCAGTTTCGTAATCGAAAGAGATCTTCTCGGCCTTTATCGTTATGTCCTCGTGCAAAGGCTTTAGTTCTTCAGCAACTCCCAAAACTGGCCAGCCCTGTTTGCCAAAACGCGGAATGAAAGCAAATAAGTCTCTTACGGCGTTTAGGCCACGCATATAGCGACGAAAGGGTCCAAGAATCCTTAGCATTAGCTGGGTGTTCCGCAAAAAAGCTATGGCTAAAGCGGTGGCAGCGACGACCGTGGTTGTACCGCTTTTTATTTGCGACAACAGCACAAGAACCAAGGCGAAAAGCGCTAATAAATAGATCGTCCTCACTATTAAATTGCCAAAGGTATAAGAGAGCCAAACCCTGGCTTCACTTTGCATATTGTTTTTAATAGTATTGTTTAATTTATCGCTCATATAGTCGCTTGCAAAAGTTGCCCGGACTAAGTGCACTTGCGCCAAATTCTCTACAGCAGTGGTACGAAAGGCATCATCGCTTTCAATAAATCCCATCTCGAGGGGCGTGGAAATTCTTATCGCAAAAAAATAGCCAATAAAGAGAATGGCGCTAAACAAGCAAGTGACAAGCGCAGAAAGGAGGAGCGAATAATAAGCCAAAGCGACTATCGTTGTGATGAGGCCCACCAAAATGGGAGAAAACTCTAGCAGGAGTTGATCAAGAAGATCCTCATAGCCTCGAGCAGCTCGATCTATTTTACCCAAAATGGCGCCACTGGAGCGATGAGTATGATAGCGCGGGTCGACCACCAACAACTGCTGATGCGCATTTTGATGGATGCTGTGGATAATTTGCAGTTGAAATTGGGCGTTTAACCTAAATCCTAAATTCTCCATAAGCGTGATTATTAACCACACGGCAAACATCGCCACACAAATAAACATACTTGCTGATTCAAAAGCATAAGCCATCAAAAAGGGACTAATGCTCCAAAAAACATTAGATAAGGTTGTAAGCAGGGCAATAGCCACTGCCAATCCTTTTTGCCCTACAATGATTTGCCACCACGGTTTTGCGAAATCGATGGGCAAGAGCCTTGATTTGATGGCTAACAATTTTCTAAATAAAAACACGGTGATTTCCCAGCGCTCAGGCATACGCCTAGGCGATAACAATTTCGTTCACTATCGTCTAGGACGAATGCCCACCCTCTAAGTTCAGAGTGTTTTTAAACCAGGTGAGAGGAATAAAGATGGGAAGTCGCTTAATACTTATTATTGTACTTGAGTAGCGCCTACCACTAATTCTTTGGTTGCCTCACGGGCTTGCTAAACTCTTTTTGGTAGTGAATAAGAAAGTTATGCCCAGTTTTTAATGAGATTTAATATGTTTTATTTTTACCCATTTTTTATGTCGTTAATGTTTTATTGTTTTATATTAAATGCGGACGATGAACAGCTAAATTTCACCGTTGCCGCAATGAGTGATGGCGAAATTGCAAACCAACAAATCAAAAAAGATGAAAAATTAAATATAAAAGTTGTTTTAACCGAAGCAAGCAGACGCCATATTTTTGAAGGAAAAAAAACCGCAACAGGCTTTTCTGGTGGTCATGATTGGGATTTTCATTACGATAATTATATCAAAAATGATCCCGCGGCAGACGTGTATTTTGACGTCAATCTTATGGCCTTCATTGTAAAGTCGTCTAAGGGAGATTCGCTGGTCGATATAATAGATAAGTTAAAAAATAAAAAAGAGTTGCCATATTACCACACATTGTTTCCTTCATCATTCTTGAAGACTGAAAAAATTATATTGAATTCATTTAAAAAAGCTTTTATATCTTTTATGCTCGGAAGAGGAGCTATTAATTTAGATAAAGGAATATTTTATACAGAAAATATGGCAGCAAAGGATACTCCTGTTTTAAAAGTGGCAGGGGCATTCAGCGTTGCTTACAATGAACACGACAATATTTTTGAATTTAAAATTCATACTTTTTACCCGGATATCGACTGGTATTATCGTATTGATTTTAAGCATAATAGTGAAAATTTATTTTTCCACAGTCGTTTTATCAAATACATGCCTTGTTTTATTAATGCTCAAATCAAGCCCTTATGGGTACAACGCGCTCATCAGAGTGAGAGGCTAGAGAAATCCACTCTCTATACCCCCAAACCCATCGCATTAGAATGGAATGCATCGCTTTGTAAAGACTGGGCCCTGACTCTTAGCGAATTGAGTATGCAAGACCGTGTCGATTCTTATCTAAGACAAGAACATCTTAAGAACTTGCAGTTGGGGAGGAACAAAAAATTAAATTTTTTTGATTTTTTTAATTTCCAAGATTCTCTTACTGACGAAGAATTAGACCAAATAGTAGAGCTCTTAAAATTTTTGATAAAGAATTTTAATTACACGCATAATAACTCGCTCGGTATGCTGAAAGATGCGTATAGTAAGCATTTTAGTAAAAATAAAAATAGATTAAAAATAAATACTTTTATTACGGAAAATTCTTCTGTTAAAATGTCACTCTATCTCAATCTCCATAATCAGGATTTCAACAAACAGTCTAATCCTGATATGAAGTTGATTATGAGTACAGTGAGATTTCATTCTTTATTACAAATTTTTAATGACGATGCCCTGAAAACCTTTTTTCCTCAGCAAGACCTAAGAAGCTTAAGAAAAATAGTTACTCGATTTTATCATAACTTTGCGAGTTTTCTAATACCTGATACAAGCCTTCTTAGTCAGCTTTATAGTGAAAATTTTATTTTAGATACAGTTATGTTTGTAATGGGTAATTCCAACTATCATACAGCCCTAAGACTAGTGCATATTTCTTACACAGAAAAAGATTTAGCTAAATTTAACTTCGAAAGCGAAGACAAACACACATTGAGTATTGGTTTCAAAGATAATAATATTATTGATGTTTTTGGTTCAAACCCAGGTGTAATTAATATTCTAAATAAAAAATAAAATGAGGCTAATACTTTTTTCAAAGATTGGAAAAAGTATTAGCCTCACACTCCAGCTCGATATTTCTGTTTAGGAATTCTTAGCTAAGATCAGCACTTAAATGAATATTAATATGATTAAATAATTCTTCCCGACTTAGTTGTAATGCGTTTTGCACACAGATAGGGCAATAGAATTTGGTATTATTTTCGAAAATAAATTTTTCGGGATCTTAAGGTTTAAATATTTCCATCTAGCGCAAATTTATTATTTGTTCCTTCCAATATTAACGGCATCGGGGGAAACATATTGATTGATTGGAAACTTCTTTTAAAAACCATCGATTATTTTCTTGGTCAATTGCACAATTATCACTAATTTTATTTACTCCTATAGAACAATTTACCAATGAATTAGGAGGTTTATCCGCGAAATAGCGGAAATTGATGAACGCTGCAGGCTTTTATCCTGAATTTCGAGAATGTATTACATAATGAAAAGCTTTTTGTTTTTTGCCTCCAATGTAATAATATCAATGAAATTATCGCTCTAAGATTATCTGAAATAATATTAAAATTATTAAGTTATATTAATGCTAATAATAGATCTGCGTCTCCTAACTGAAGCAGTCCTAGCTAAGATTGCTTTGTAGGTAGTCCAGTGAAATCTATTTTTCATAAAATAAAGCCTCAATTCTACCTTACGCTGGCATTTTTCGTTCTCGCTCATGCGGCCCATTTTCTGATGCCGCAGCAGGTGGCGCGTGTGCGTAATGAAGAACAACAGCAGGATATTGCTCTGGCTTGTGCTCTTTTAGAGGGGAATTCATTTAAGGATATTTGGATTTGGCTTCTTCTTCTTTGGGGCATTAAAATTATTTCCAAGAAAAAATCCAGTCAATCGAGCGGTCTGCCAATTTTTGACAGTTATCGCGGACATGAAACGAAAGGTCGTTCATCAAAGACCTAAGCGAGTTGTTGTGGTGCCGAGATTAAAAAATACGAGACACTTTATTTCTGCCTGGGGGGTAGCCGGGGGTTTTAGTCTCGTCTTGGCTTTGTTTTTGATATTTAGTGCGTGGTATAGCGTGCCTTTGGTGGTGGATGGCTTAGGAATTATATTATTTAAGAGTGGGATCGGTCAGCTGACAAGCCCCATAAATGCCACCGTGGAAAAATGGTTCCTTGAGGAAGGTGATGCTTTTTTGCGGGGTGATGCACTGGTGAATCTAAAATCCCATGTGCCACCTTTTTTGAATAACGAAATTAAAGCGGCGGAGCCGGCAATAATCGCTGAAATTATTGCCTATCCCGGATCGAGGGTGGAAGCCGGAGATGCTTTAGCGCTTCTTACTGCCAATGGCGATAAAAGATCAGATTTGGAGTTAACTGGTTTCGTCTCTTCGCTGGAAGGCAAAAAAATAGCGCCAGGCATGCCGGTATTTATCAGCCCTACCATTATCGATGAATATAGCCACGGCACTTTGCGGGGGGTGGTGAAAAGAGTGGCGAAATTGCCAGCCTCTAAGGCTTCCCTTAACTCGTTGGTGAAAATTCCAGAACTTGCTAAATATATCCGCAACCAAATTGAAGCCGAGCCATTTTTGGTGGTGATTTCTTTGGTGAGTGATGAAAAGCATTTAACGGGCTATATGTGGATCGGGCCGGGGCCTCGGTTTCAGCTTGATTCGGGTTTGATTGCAAATTTTCAAGTCATTCATGAAGAAAAGTCTTTGCTGAAAATCTCTTGGCCATGGCTGCATCGAATGCTCTTCGGAGATCGATGACATGTTAAAATCACTTCATCCTAGAACTCCGATTCGCTTGCAAATAAACCCCATCGAATGTGGCGCGGTTTGCTTGGGAATTATTCTTGATTATTATGCCTATCCCAATACTCAGTCCCAGCTCAATAAACTGGTGGGTGTTTCGAGAAATGGGAGTGACGCGGCATCCTTGATTAAAGGCGCTGAACATTTTGGTTTGGAAGCGTCAGGCAAAATGCTCAGTGCATCGGAGATCAGCAAATCCCCCAAACCTAGCATCGCATTTTTTGACGCCGCCCATTTTGTAGTTGTCGAAGGATATTGGCTGGGAAAATACTTTATTAATGACCCGGCGCGAGGTCGATATAGCCTCTTGGATAAAGAATTCAGGCAAAGATATAGTGGCATAGAAATTGCTATCAAAGGGCGCTACCGTTTCCAATTTAAAAGCCCCAAATCTTATTTGGGAATGGGATTTTTTAGCACCGGCGCGGTGGGGGGGCTCTTGCTCAGTGCCTTATTGCTGAGTTTAAGCAATGCCATTTCTTTTCTTCATGTATCACATTTAAATTTGCCCATCCTTAGCATCTTTGCCTTAGTGCTCATGATTGGCTTTTTTCTGTGGTCATTGCGATCAGTGTTTTTGTCGAGCTTAGATAGGGGAGAGCGAGAGTTTCAGCATTTTTTTATCGCGACTATTGCGAAGTTGAGTCCCGCTTTTTTTGAAGACCGCCCTTTTTCTCCCTATGCCTCGATTTTAGGCTCGGTGAATAGTTTTTTTGTTCCGCTACCAACTTATTTTCGGGGAGCGATCTTAGGCGCCCTAAGCGCGATTTATCTCATACAAGCCCTAGTTTTTTGGCCCTTTTCATTGCTTTTGATGGGCATGTCAGGCCTTATTTGGTTGATGAATTCTTTGGCTCACTCGTCGCCATTTATCAGGCCAGACATTCTCAAAGACATCATGAATAAATTTCCCCCCATGGATGCCATGGGTCAGGCTGAGGAGCTGATAAAGCTTCAACTCGCAAATGATTTCGAGAGAGTGCGGGCGCATTATGATGCAATTCGCCAGAGCAAGAATCGCATGGTTCAGCTGCTATTGCTCACTTTAATAGCCATTTTACTTGAATGCTCGATCGGCCAAAAATATTTAAACGCAGGTTTACTCACTCACGGCGAGATGCTCGGAGCGCTCAGCTTCTTAATGGCAGTTGCAGGTCTATCATGTTTATTAAGCCAAAAATCGGGGCTTAATGAGGACTATCAAGCAGCTTTGGTGAATGAAATGAATATTGATGCTCATCATTCAGTGGAAAAAGCCAGCGAAACTAAGGATGTCTTGGCCATAAATAAAGGAAGCTTTGGCTTTGTGGGTGAAGCTCATTTATTTTCTGAGTTGAACATCAATCTTCAACCTGCCACCCTTTACGCTCTGGTAGGTGGCCCAGCTTCGGGGAAATCGACGCTCCTAAGGCTGATGGGGAAAAAACTTTTATTAAACAGTGGCGAGCTTAGTATGGCCTCGTCAAATAAAGAAAGAATAGCTTTTGCGTTAATCGACGACGACGCCGAGATATTTTCGGGGACTTTATTGGAAAACGTGCGGGTCTTTGATCAAGCATTTTCGGAACATGAAGTCGGCGAAGCCCTTAAGCAATCTGTTATCGAAGAGTTATTTTATAACCGGCCCATGGGTTTGTTATCTCAGATTGATCACGGTGGGGCTAATCTTAGCGGTGGACAAAAAAAACGATTGTTGCTTGCGCGTGCTCTTTTGCGTAAGCCCGCATTGTTATTGCTTGACAACTTTTTTGACAGTCTTGATCGAGAATGCTCGATGGCTGTTCTAGAAAAGCTCCGTCGGCAGGGAAACACTGTTGTATTTACCACTTTTAGAGAGTGGGAATTGGCCTTATGTGATCAGGTTATTTTTATCGACCAAGGCCAAGTTTCCATAGCCTCTCATGAATATTGGGTCGCTCACAGCCTTAGTTATAGAAGTCTCATCGCCGACAATGAGCGGGGGGCTGACTGAGATGGCGCGAGCAAAAATAAGCTATTTTTCTTTGTGGCAGATTGATCCTTATGCCGCGAAAGAATCTGCCCAATCTCCGAAACGGATTGAAAAGCTGCTCTATAAAGCCGCCGAATTCTTCGTGCTCAAGCCGCAAGATATTCTTCGCTTAGGCAAAAGAATGCCAATAAGCGAGGCTATTATTAATTTATCTTCTCAATTGGGAATGAATGGGAAAATTATTTCTAAAGAAGAAATACGGCGAAACGATAATTTGCCCATCATTGCGTGGCATCAATTAAAAAAAGAAATTAGTCTCTTGGTTCCTTATTCGCGAGGAAGATTTCTGATCGTGAATGAGAAAAATAATCGCGGTCAGCTGATTCATTTTGACGAGATTCCCCAAATATTTAATAACCTCATGCTCTTGTTTGTTGCCGAAAAAAATGAGTCAAGATCAATGTTTGAGCTAAATAATTTTATAAGACGCTGCGTGCCCTTGAATCTGCTGGCTCTATCATCGGTAATAAAGATAGTAGTGATATTCGCTTTTTTCTTTCTTTGCTCGAGATTATTTATATCAGCAAGCTCCCTGCAATTTTATGTTCTAGGTTTTGGTTTAACCTGCTTGCTCGGAATGATTTTTGTTAGTGATTATTTATTAATTCATTGTGGGGGCAAAAATTTTGTAATGGCATCATTGATGTCGTTCGCAAGTTTTTATGAGCGATTATTTGGCATGTCATCGGATATATTTGCGAAACAATCAGCTCCGAGCATGCTTCGTCTTAAAGAAAATATTTTCGAAGATCTGAATTTTTTCTTTTTCGAACAGCCCCAAAAATTGATCTATCCGATGATTATTTTTGCCAATTTGTGGGTGTGGTGGTTTTGGCATCCCGCTTTATTTTTTGCAATATTATTACTGCTCCCATTGGCACTAATTTCTCGGACTTTTTTCAAAAATAAGTTTGCTTCTTGCGCTGAGAAAATTGAAATGATTCAAGAGAAACAGAGTCATTTAATTGAGGCTTGGGAATCATCTTTTTCGATGATGGTGAGTCTAAAGGGTTTAAGCCCGCTTCTTGTACGCCTTGCTGGCGAATGGAGTGCGCTACGGCAGATAAATCTTAGACTCATGAGAATGCGAATACTTGCGGCCAACATAAGAATTCTTATGCCTCTTTTAATGCTCATCTTCGCTCTGATCGCATTTTATTGGTGGCCGCTTAAAATCGGATTTTTAGCGATGCTGCTATTGCTCTTTGACATGCCAGTCTTAGGATTTTCCTTAGCAGAACTTGCCTTAGGGAGGGGGTTTATTAAACCATTATCGAAATCCTCCATAAATTCATTAGAAAAAATTCCGAAATTAGCTTCGGCTTTGCGGGTACTTCCCGTTCACTTTAATGGAACGATTGAACTATTGAATGTGTCGTTTAGTTATGCGGAAAGTAGTATGGCAATTATTAAAAATGCCAATTTAGTTATTGAAGCTGGTCGCTACTATCAAATCTTAGGAAATTCGGGAACGGGAAAATCGACTTTGTTAAAGCTGATGACTGGGCAAGTTTTTCCCACCCATGGGCAAGTGCTTTTTGACGGACAAGATGTGCGTAGTTTAAAGCTTGATGCTCTACGTTCGCATTTCGGAATTGTCTCTCAAGAAAACCACATCTTCGCCGGCAGTATTTATGAAAATATTGTTTGCGGACGTATGATTTCACAAAAAGTTATCGAGAGACTTTTATTAAGTCATGAAATTTTTGATTTAATTCTCGATCTGCCTATGGCTTTACAAACTTATGTGTTTTTACGTGCACCCAATTTATCGCGAGCACAAATAGTCGTAATTTTAATAGCGAGAGCCTTGGCGCATGATCCAAAAATAATTTTTATGGACGAAATATTTAAAGGTATCGATGCACATGAGCAAAAAATCATAAGCGATTTTCTCGCTTCTCTCCCCATTACCAGAATTATCATCTCTCATCAGCATCTTTCATTGCCCTCCTGTCAGGCAATTAATATTCAATCATCAACGCTCAAAGTAGTGTCGTAACGGATAGAACTCCACAGGGTCTTTAAAGGAGTTCATGTGACCAAAATAATTCAATCGCAAGCAAATGGGCTTATTAATAAGTGCGAAAATTCACCCACGCAAATGGCATTAGCAAATAAACTAGAAAATGAAATAAAAGACCAAAGTTTGTCCTCACTAAAACTGTTTGGCATGCAGCTGAGTGGCCTTGATCTTAAGCAGATAAATCAAGCCCATTTGTCGGTCAATATTCCCCTAGAGACCGGCCGGAAAAAACTCATGGGAGTGAATAAAAATGCCCGCATTAAAATTCGCAAAAATACGACGGCGGTGGCACAACTTGCATTAGGGCGCAATGAAAAAAATCAGCTCTCTTTGAAGAATTTTTCTTTGCGATTTAGTAAAAGTATTGTGATAAAAAATCCGGTCTCGTCCTTATTAAGTGAGAGCAAATTTGCGCCACGGAGTTCAGCTATTAAAGATAAATTAGTGGACCTAAAAATCAAAGGCATAAATATTAATGAAGAGGGCCAGGTTTTTGTTAACGGGCATATTAAGGCATTAAAAATTTTGAATGCGAGTTTACCACAAAAGAAAAGCGCTCTAAAATTACCAGTGTTTGATGAATCATTATTAGTACGCTTAGGTCTGGTGCCCGCACGCGATGGCAATGCAAAAAATTTATTATCCGGCTTGGGTGAACAATTTAATGTTAAAACTTTCCTGCAACAGTTAGGATCAATCACCAAGGTTGCACCATATTCTTTATCAATTTCGGGTGATCCGACTCTCGTTGCATTTTCCTATGACAATCGAAACTTTCACGGGAAAAATACGCCCCTCGATTTAAAAATATCCGGCACGGTTGACCTCGAAAGCCAGGGAGATCTGGTGATTGTAGTGGATAAAAAACCGCAATCATTTTCACTCGGAACCTATGCAGTAGGTGCACAAATGCGCCTCGAGGCTGCAGCTCAGCCGATTAACCTTAGCGTGGCTGCGGATATATCCGGGGCTTCTGACGGATTATTGATCGATGGTTTTAGCCGAGAAAGTGTAAAAAAAGTATTTCCACGACGACAAACTCAGCAAAGGGTTGTGAAGGAAGTCGAGGAGGAAGTTGTAAAAATTCCCTATGAGATTGGTGCTGAAGAGGTTCTCATAAATGCCCGACTTGAGATGAAAGCATCTTTGAGTCCCGGAAAAAATTCGATCACTGGTGCTATGATTGGGGAGATGATTGCTCGAAATCCTTATGCCAAAATTGAAAACAGAGGAGTGAAATTATCAGGTCAAGTTTCAGCTCTTCTTAATTTACAAGAATTTTCTTATCAAGAAATTTCAGGTCTCAATGGCACCAAATCATCCTTCAGCCTGGGGCTGAGCCCCGACCAAAAAACTCTCGACCAATTTCCGGGCCTGAAACCTTTGTCGTTGGAATATGGCTTAAAAATGAGAGCCGATAATAAAGCCACCATAAAAGTACCGGAATTGGGAGCAGTACGCTTTGTCCGTCCCGTTAAAAATATGGAAGGGGACCAAAAACTTGTCGACACTATTCATACCCGTGAAAATTTTCATCCAATCGGAAGCGAGAATTATTTCAAACAGCTTAACAAAATCACCGGATCCGAAGTGCGAGATGCAAGCGAAGTGAAGATTCTTATCGACGGTATTAGCTCGATGCCAGAGCGTTTAGAATTGATGGAGCACGCGAAAGAATATATTTGTTTTCAAACCTTTGAATTTAGCGATGATGATTCAGGCTGGCGTTTCGCCAAGGCTTTGGTTGAAGCGCGAGAAAGAGGTGTTAAGGTTTTTGGTATCATTGATTCATTGGGCAATATTAAATCGTTGAATAGCCTCGAGAAAGAAAATCCGATTTATGAATATCTTAGTACTCATGGGGTCTCGTTAAAAATTTATAATAACGGTTTTGAAGAGGGAATAAGAAAAATTTTTGCCGTGGCTAAACGCTATCCCACGGTTTTTGCGCAATGCGAAAAGAAACTTCATAATATTTCCGATTTGCTGGACCATTTTCAAAAAATCGGCAGCGTGGTTGTCGATCCGAAGTCTCCAATCGAACCTAGAGACCGACTTGAATTGGCCCATGCCATTCACCGTTTATTTGGTGGAAAAGCAGAGATTTCTCCTCACGATTCAGTAAACGAACTTAACCAAATATTGGCAAATCCCTTGATTGATTTGCGAGAATTGCTTTTGGCTCTGAAACGTCTAGGTGATATTAGCTACCGGAGCCATGAAAAATACCTCATTGTCGACGGCGTAGAAGCTATCGTTGGGGGTATGAATATTGCTGATGAATATTTGAAAGGGGGAAGTGGTGAGCAGGTTATGATCGATGGGAATTACCGCACTGCTTTTCGTGACTCGGATGTGAAGCTTAAAGGTGATGTGGTTCGGGATGCTTATCGGAGTTTTCGACGCAACTGGTTGTTTTTGGCGGCGGAGCGCTTGCCTTTTAGTGCGAAGATTAATCCACAAGCTCAGCACGGCGTGAAAGTAAGCATGCTGCAGAATCGTCCATGGGAAGATGGTGAACATAAACTGGTGAATTTTCTGCTTTATAATTTGAGAACCCTAAAACGGGGTGAGAAAGCGTGGTTTGAAACTGCCTATTTTTTGCCAACTGGCGTGTTAAGGCCGCTACAAAAAGAATTAGTGAAAGCCGCTGAACGCGGTGTGGACGTGCGGATTCTGACCAATAGCGAGAAGAGTACCGATTTTAAGCCTTTAGTAGAGGCAGCGGTTTTTGATTATCGCCAACTGCTTAAAGCGGGCATTCGCCTTTTCGCCCGCACGGATGATCGGATGGTGCACGCCAAAGTCGCGCTCTTTGGTGAGGAACTAACGACTATCGGTTCCTGCAACTTGGATAATCGGTCGGCAGCTCATGATACCGAAGACATTTGCGCTATCTATGATCAAAATATAAATCAACAGATGACTTCGCAATTGTTGATCGACATGTTTGAGCAATCAAAGGAAATCCACTTGGCAGATATTAAAGCCTTGCCTTTGGGAGCCGAGATAAAAGCCGCCGGCATGCGATTATTGGGCGAACTGCTTTAGAAAGGGCGATAACTTACCAGCCACATAATAAGCCCAATCAATACGCAGCTGCTGATGCCAAAAAATTGACGTTTTTTTACCATGTCGACAAGTGAATCAGCATCAGGTGCAGTTCTTATGATGGCTTTTTGCGTACGCATGTCAGCAAATACCAGCCCCAAGAGGGCGATAACTAAAACTACTTTGGCATGCATATAGCCGGCTCCCATAAAATTTTCCCAATAAAGGGCGGCCGATTGCAAAATACCCGTAATAATTAACAGCATAAGCCCAGGGACTGCTACCAAGTGCATACAATTCCAAGCCGCGAGCGCACCCGCTACCGTGGGCTTGGTTTTTTTAACGAGGACAATGCTGCAAATAATACCGCCTAATAGGAGGGCCAAGCCCAAAAAATGAACGATGCGGTAAATTGGTATCATAAACTCCATTTGCAACTTCCTCTTCATGGTGTGGAATGCCAAAGACTGACAATAGGGCTTACGTTTCTTTAGATGCCCGAGCAATAGGTTTAGACAATGCATGACTTAAAATGGTTAGAAAATAATCTCTCTCTCGCAAAAACGCTGCTCGATAAACGAGGCTCAGTGCCGACGATGGATCAATTGGTATCTTTGATCAAAGAACGGCGCGAGTTGATTTTTAGTTCGGAAGAACTGAAGCGTCAGAGAAATGAAATAAATAATCAATTAAAAACTGCGGATAAATCAGAAATAGATCTCCGTCGTGAAGAGATGCGTGCCTTGTCGAATCGGGTGAAAACGAGCGATGATGATTTGGCCAAAGTGGAAAACCAACTCTCTTTATTGGCTTTAGATATTCCGAATTTGCCTCGTGAGGACGTACCTAATGGCGCCAGCGAGAGCGACAATGTGGTGGTGAAAGAGGTTTTAGCAAAGCGCGTATTTGAGTTTTCTCCTCGTGATCACATTGAACTTGGGCAGTTGACTGACACGATCGATATGACGCGTGCTGCCAAAATTTCAGGATCCCGCTTTGCCTTTTTGAAGGGGGCAGCTTCCAAACTCAATCGAGCTTTGATTCAGTTTTTTTGTGATTATCACGAGGCTAAAGGTGATATTGAGTTAACACCGCCCTACATGGTGCGAGAGAGTGCCATGGTGGGTACGGGACAATTTCCTAAATTTGTCGACGACGCTTTCAAGGTTGTCCAAAGTGAAGGTGAGCCTTATTATTTAATTCCTACCGCGGAAGTTCCCGTTACCAATTTTCATGCCGATGAAATTATCGAGGAGGAATGTTTGCCGCTTAGATATTGTGCCTATTCTGCATGCTTCAGAGCCGAAGCTGGAGCCGCTGGCAAAGACACCAAAGGTCTCATTCGTCTTCATCAATTTGAGAAGGTGGAAATGGTGCGCTTCGCTAAACCGGAGGAGGCGATGGCGGAATTACAAGCAATGGTGGATCGCGCATCAGACATGTTGCGGCAACTAGAGCTCCCCCACCGTGTCATTGAATTATGTGCTGGTGATTTGGGTTTTCACTCAGAAAAAACTTTCGATTTAGAAGTTTATTTGCCGGGCCAAGATGCTTTTAGAGAAATCTCCTCCTGTTCATCATTTGGCAGTTTTCAGGCACGTCGCGCTAAAATTCGTATGCGTCCCGCCAATGGCAAGCCTGAACCTTTGGTGACGCTGAATGGTTCAGGATTGCCGCTTGGTCGAACTATTGTGGCGATATTTGAAAACCATCAACAAGCCGATGGCTCGATTCGGATTCCTAAAGTTCTGCACAAATATATGGGCGGGCTTGAGGTGATTGAGAAGAAGTAGTGGTTATTTCTGGAACCACTCACAAGTTGACGCCAACAACTCCTCGCCCGCTTGCGGGAGAGGCTAGGGAGAGGGTGGAGAGACATAAACCTGACTATTTTAATACATCCTTCGTTTAAGTTTCTCCACCCTCTCCCCAGCCCTCTCCCGCAAGCGGGAGAGGGAGCGTGGTGCCTATTCATATGTGGGTTACCGCTTCGAATATCTATTTTATCTCTTTCTCATGCGGCCACACACCCTTATAGCTCGGCCGTGCGCGCAAACGTTCACGCCAGGAAAACACGTGAGGATAGGCGTCGGGTTCCATGCCTTTGACCATTTCGAGCATATCTAAAAGCGGCGTTGCGAAAGTATCGGCTACCGAATAATCACCGGACAAAAAGGCGCGTCGTGCTAGGTGTTTGTCGAGGATGTCGAGCGTTGTAAAAAAATCTTGGGTTTTGTGCTCAACCATACTTTTTCTTGGCTCGGATCCAGGATTTGGGTGGGTTTCTTCTAAGGCTGACCACAGCTGCACCGAAAAACCAGCGCTAATGAAACTCAGCCATGACAAACTTTGTGCTTTGGAAGAAAGGTCATGAAAACCCAAAGGTTTATCAAGAAAACGCTCTGCCAAAAATAATAAAATCGCGGTGGTTTCAAAAATAGCCAATTCGCCGCCTGGACGATGCTCTACCAAAGCGGGCAGGGTACCAAAAGGGCTGCGTTTTAAGAAAGCTGCGGTGCGTGGTTTGTCGTGGTCCACTTCCCTGGGGGTGAAGGTCACTTCGCATTCATTGAGGGCAATGCGGACAGCTACGCAAAATGGTGACGGCCGATATTCATATAAGGTGAATGGTGGCGCTTTTGATTGAGCCATTACTGACGCTCCCTTGACTTTGGTTTTTAAAAATCGATACGGTGCACGAGCGGGGTATTGCACACATATAGTGCTTAATTGACTCTCGGGTATGCCATGAAAAAAGGTTTTTGGAAAGGACTAAGGGCAATAGAAATAGGCATAATGCTTGTGCTTATTATTATGCTACTTAGTGTTGTTTACGCGCGTTATGATGCGTTTATGTGTCGCTCGATTGAGAGCGAGGCCAAGTTTTCGCTGCAACAAATCTATGCGGCCGAAATGCTCTATCGCACAGAGCATGACCGTTTTGCGAGCTTAGAAACCTTGCTGAAAACGGAAAGCAGGGTGGTCTTGCCGCAAAAATATTATACTTTTAGCGATGTGCCGCCAGAGCAGGATAAATTTTTGGTTCGGGCTCATGGCAAAGAAGGAACATTAGTGGCGGGCCAAGCTTGGCAGATCGATGAAACTAAGGCCTTAGTAAATATTGAGCCCCGGTGCGGGAAATAATGCAACGCGTACAATCCTCTTGGGCCGTGCCAAGTCCTATGCATGGCTTAAGGGCAGATCAGTGTCTGCAACGAAGAATCGGCCGTATTTCCCGCGCCCGTGCCCAGCGCATTATCAAGGCTGAAGATTTTTTACTTGATGGACTGCCGGTGAAACTCTCCCTGCGCGTAAAGGAGGGGCAAATCGCTACTCTTATTCGTGAGGCACCGGACCGGGATGAGGATGTCAATGATTTTAGCGTGGCAATAGTGTATGAAGATAGTCAAATCCTAGTGGTGAATAAACCCTTTGGTTTAAGCATTCATCCAAGCGCTAATTGTTTGTATAAGACCCTCACTCATTGGTTGCGCACCAATTATCCGGGGCAAAAAATTAATCCTTGTCACCGTATCGATAAAGAAACCTCGGGTTTAGTCATTTGCGCCAAAGATCGTGCCATTGAAGGAAAGATCAAGCATCTCTTCATGAAAGGGCAGGTGGCGAAAAGTTATATGGCAGTGGTAGAGGGGCATTTGGAAAAAAGCCAACTTATTAATAAACCCTTGGGTCTTCAGGGTTCTAAAGGACTGGTTGCTATTCGCATGATCGAGGATGAAAGTGGTAAAAAATCACTCACGAAAGTGCGTCCTTTATTATACGACGAAAAGGTTGATCGAAGCCTGGTTTTTTGTAAGCCCTACACCGGGCGCCAACATCAGATCCGTGCCCACTTAAGCCTCATTGGCCACGGTATTATTGGCGATAAGCTCTATAACCACGGTGATAGATTTTTTGATGATTGGTGCAATCGCATACTGGACGAATCTGCCTTAATCCACCCTCGCCACGCACTTCATGCTCGCTCAGTGGGTTTTAGGATTGGCGATAAGATGTATAGGTTTAAAAGTCCTCTTCCAGATGATTTTTATTGTCTTATTGAGATGAAAAAATTCTGCAACAAAATATAAAGCACTACAACTCCTCTCCCGCTGGCTCTAAGGGTGATGAAGAAACAGTATTTATTTGCTTAATGGGATTTCGTGTTTTGGTAGTCAACTATCCCACTTGACTAGGCACTCATACTGATTTTTAAATTTGTCGTGTAACAAACTATAATATATCCAATATTTAATATTCGCGTCTTAATAATATAGTATTTGTTTTCTTTCTAATACAATCCAAAAGGACTTTCTTGAACTTGGTTCAGGATCGCATTGTTTTCTGTGTTTTTTTGGCAGAAAAGCCTTAGGAGGGTATTTTATATGCATTGTTGTCGCATATCCATATGTCTTATTTTACTGCTAGCTTTAGGAGCTTGTGGTGGAAAGACGCCATCAGCTGAGCCTAAAAAGCGGCCTGCTCCCACGACTCTGGAAAAGAAAGTAACCACGAAGATAATAAATGCAGAGGAAGCTCCAGGATTAGATGAAGCGCTGCCAGCAGCTGAAATAGCGCCTCCGCCTTTGGGCGAAGTAGTGCCACCTCCACCGCCACCACCTGGCCCCCCAGTGCCAGTACCTGTTCCAGTGCCAGTGGTTGAGAACATACTTCATTTTTGTGGTGATGGTGAACGTAACAAAGGTGAGGGATGCGATGACGGCGATAAAGAAAATGGCGATGGTTGCTCTTCAAGCTGTGTAGTTGAGCTTTGCGGCGATAATATAACTGCCTCTCCGACCGAAGAATGCGACGATGGAAATACCGCTGGTGGAGATGGTTGCAGTGCAACTTGTACTCTTGAAAGCTGCGGCGATGGTATTTTGAATGTTGGCGAAGCATGCGACGATGGCAACAATGTTGACGGTGATAATTGCAGTTCGACCTGTCAACTGGAAGCATGCGGCAATTCGATCCTTAATATCGGTGAAACCTGCGATGATGGCAATACTACTGCCGGTGATGGATGCTCGCCTACCTGCTTAATCGAACGTTGTGGCAATAGCATTCTTGATGCTGGTGAGCAATGCGATGACGGCGCATTGGGCAGTGTCACTTGCAGCCCACTTTGCCAACTTCGTGTGTGCGGCAACAGCATTCTCGATCCAGGTGAAACCTGCGATGATGGCAACGTTGTTTCCAACGATGGTTGCAGCGCAACTTGTCTGCTTGAAAGCTGCGGTGATGGTATCATCCAAACCGATGAAGAATGCGAACCACCAAGCGTTGGTTCATGTACCTTTACCTGTCAATTGGCTGTGTGCGGCGATTCAATCCTCAGCCCACCAGGTGAACAATGCGAAGACGGCAACGTGATTAGTGGTGATGGTTGTAGCTCCACTTGTACCTTGGAAAACTGTGGTAACGGCATAGTTGAACCAGGTGAACAATGCGATGATGGCGACGTAATTGCTGGTCCTTTGTGCAGTGCGATTTGTCAAATTCCTACTTGCGGTAATGGTTTCTTAGAAGCACCACCTGAGCAATGCGAAGATGGAAACGTTGTAAGCGGCGATGGATGCTCGGCAACCTGCCAAAACGAAATCTGCGGTAATAGCATTGTTGATGCTGGTGAGCAATGCGATGCGGGACCTATGGGTAACCTGCTGTGCAGCCCGCTCTGCCAACTCCGTATTTGCGGTAACGGCATCATCGATCCAGGTGAAGAGTGCGAAGATGGCAACATATTGCCAAACGATGGTTGCAGTGCGCTCTGCCAACTTGAATCTTGCGGCGACGGAATCATTCAAACTGGTGAAGCATGCGAACCACCCGGAATCGGCCTATGTACTCTTACTTGCCAAATAGCAGTGTGCGGTGACAATGTTCTCACTCCACCGGTTGAGCAATGTGAAGATGGAAACGTGATAGCCGGTGACGGTTGCAGCGCTACTTGCCAGTTGGAAGAATGCGGCGATGGTAATATCGATCCAGGTGAGCAATGCGACGATGGCGACACCGTTGCAGGTCCTCTCTGCAGCGCTATCTGCCAAATCCCTGCCTGCGGCAATGGTTTCTTGGAACCAGCAGCAGCGATACCTGAAGAATGCGAAGACGGTAATATCATCCCTGGTGATGGCTGCTCCGCTACCTGCCAAATTGAAGAATGCGGCAACGGCGTAGTAGATGTTGGCGAACTCTGCGACGATGGCAATCTGCTTCCTGGCGATGGTTGCGATCAGTTCTGCCGAATCGTTATCTGCGGTAACGGTATCGTTGAAGGCAACGAACAATGCGATGATGGCAATATTCTGCCTGGTGATGCGTGCAGCCCAACCTGTACTCTCATTGCCATTCCAGAAGATTGTGATGATGGCCTCGACAACGATGGCGATACCCTGATCGACTTAGCAGATCCAGATTGCCATGTGGTTTTCGTGTCCAGCTTGCAGATGGATGGAAATATTCCAGCCGCCGCAGCCGCCGCATTCCCTGGTGTTTGCTCTGGTACCTTGGCAGGCTTGCAAGCCGCTGATTGTATCTGCAATCAACTGGCTGCAGCAAGTACGATTCCGCGGGTAAGTTCAGCTGCTGGAAGTTATTTGGCATTCTTGTCAGATGCTACTACCAGTGCTTCAAGCCGACTCACTTTCGCAGGCCCATACTTGACTCCGAATGGTGTCGTTACAACCGTAGATTTACCTGAACTTATTACCCTTCAGGCCAATCTTTTGTCGCCTATTGATAGAGACGAAAACAACAATGCGCTTCCTGTGGGTACCACCACGGTATGGACTGGAACGACCATACTCGGGGGAGTAAATCTCGTAGGTGGATCTTGCGTCAGCTGGACAACCAATGCTCTTCTTTCCACTGGCGGGATTGGGCTGGTCGGTTTGGGCCTCACCTGGATTGATTCCGGCGTGCCCCTTACTTGCGATGGCTTAACTTTATTGCCACTCTTGGTAACTCCTCCTCGTATCTATTGCTTTGAGCAATAGAAACTAGGACTCTAGTTATCGAGAAAAAAAACCCTCGGGGCTTGCCTCGAGGGTTTTTTTATTGCCAAGAAGTTAGGCCAATGCGAGGGCATAAGTCCCGCACCGAGCATTGAGAACACCAGGGTTTGCGGGCGAAACAAATCCGGCGACCATGAAAAATCATCGTATGATGCGCTTTGAGCCAAAGATTCTTCGGAAAGAGCTCCATGAGCGCCGTTTCAATTTTATCCGGGTCTTTTTCTTTGGTGAGACCAAGGCGCTGAGAGATGCGCGAAACATGGGTATCCACCGCAATGGCAGGCTCTCCAAAGGCATTGGCTATAATAACAGCAGCCGTTTTTTTCCCCACTCCGGCAATGCTTTCTAAGTCTGCGCGATTTTCAGGCACTTCCCCACCAAATTGCTCAACAATTTTTTTGGCAGCCAAGACCAAGTGTTTTGCTTTGTTGCGATATAAACCCAAAGTTTTAATATAAGGCTCGATTTCGGTAGCCTCAGCTTCAGCAAATGCTCGCACATTATTAAAACGCTCAAACAGGGCAGGGGAGATTTGATTGACCTTTTTGTCGGTACTCTGAGCGGACAAAGAAACTACCACCAAGAGTTGCCAGGGGTCGGTTCGCTTATAATCAAGCTCAATTTCAGCATTGGGATAGGTGGCGATCAAACGCTCAAGAACAAACAATGCTCTATTTTTTAATGATTTAGTTGTCATAAATGGCAATTTAGCATCCTCATCGCGCTCGGCTAGAGCCCCTAAATATGCTCCCCAGGTGACAAATTGGGCAAAACTTTTTAGATACAGCAAAATTGTATATTGGTATTTGTTTAGCTTTATCTCGCTCATGATGACTATGTGAACAATATTTGAAAGTAGGTTTTATGATTAAGCGTGAAACGTGGAGTTCCAAATTAGGATTTATATTAGCGGCAGTTGGCTCAGCCATCGGGCTTGGGGCCTTGTGGAAGCTGCCTTATGTGATGGGACAAAACGGCGGCGGCGCTTTCATTCTTTTGTTCATTGCCTTTAACTTTGTCATTGGTTTGCCGCTTTTCATGGGTGAGCTCATCTTAGGACGTCAAAGTGGCAAGGGGATTGTTTCCTCTTTCATGGCTTTTTCAAAACCTGGCAGCGCGTGGAGCATGGTGGGTTGGCTCACCGTGTTGGTATCGCTCCTAATTTTGGGCTGGTATTGCGTAGTGGCGGGCTGGGGTATTTGCTATATTTTGCTTTCACTCACCGATTCGTTTCAAGGTTTGTCGGTGGAAGAAATCGGCGCGAGCTTTGATACTTTTCGTGCGGCTGGCAGTCTCAATGTGACTTTTCAGATAATTTATATTGCCATCAATGCGGTGATTTTAGGCAAGGGCTTGTCCCAGGGGATTGAGAAGTGGAGTAAGTTCATGACCTCGGGCTTATTCATTGTGCTCATTGGTCTCGCCCTTTATTCAACTCAGCTCGAAGGTTTTTCCAAAGCCGCTCATTATCTGCTTTATCCTGATTTTTCTGCGCTGACTTCGCGAGGAGTTTTGCAAGCCTTGGGCTTAGCGCTTTTCACTTTGAGTCTCGCCTATGGCGTTATGATAACCTATGGCTCCTATTTGAAAAAAGACGCCGATATTCCAAAAACCGCCTTAATCGTCGTGGTGGCAAACCTGGTCGCATCGATATTAATTGCCATCACCATTTTCCCCATGATTTTTAGTTTTGGTTTTGCTCCTCAATCCGGCGAAGGTCTCATTTTTAAAACCTTACCCTATGTTTTTGAACAGCTGCCAGGCTCGATGGTTATAGCGCTCGTATTTTTTACCCTCCTGTTATTTGCCGCCCTCACTTCGTCGCTTTCGATGTTTGAGGTGGTGGTTGCGAACTTTACTGATTTAAACGGTATGTCTCGTAAAAAAGCCGTTTTAATCACCTCGTTCATCGTGTTTGTTTTGGGTCTTCCCACGGCAATCTCGGGCGAGAACGGCATTTTTCCTGCCTGGGAACGGATCTTTGGCGAATCCTTTATGGAAACCAATATTTTATTGGTGGACTGGATTTTAGTAATCGTCGCGTTTTTCACGACTATTTTCATCGCCTTCAAACTCAGTTCGGAAGTGCGCTCCGAGGGATTTTTATCGGGCACCAAATATTCTTTCCTCTACGGGCCGTGGATTTTATTGCTCAGAACCATAGTGCCGTTGGCTATTTTGTTGGTTATCGCTCATCGAGCGCAAATAATTCATTTCTAAGAGGCTTTTTATGGAAACAGTTCGACGTGAACATTGGCGGTCGCGCCTGGGAATTATTTTTGCCACTAGCGGCTCAGCCATCGGCCTTGGTACCCTGTGGAAGCTGCCCTATTTGGTTGGCCAAGGCGGGGGCGGTGCTTTTATCGCCATGTTCTTGGCTTTTACCATGCTTCTTGGCACGCCCCTTTTTGTGGCTGAATTAGTTTTGGGTAAACACTATCAAAAAAGCGTAGTGGCGATTTTTAATAAAGTTCCATCGGCATCAGGCGCCATCTCTTTGCTCGGCTGGATTGCCATAATCGCCACCTTCTTAATCGCAGGCTGGTATGGGGTAGTTTCAGGCTGGGGCATCAACTATTTGCTCATGGCTTTGACCGATGCCTTTAGTAATCGCACTCCCGCCGATTTTAATGAGATTTTTAGGCAATTTCGTTCCTCAGGCGCACTCAACATGATGTGGCAGGCGATCTTCGTCGCTATTACTTGTTTAGTGCTGGCTCAGGGTATCAAGGACGGTATTGAACGTTTCAGTAAACTTTTTTTCTCACTCCTCTTCTTGCTCGTGATTGGCCTATTTTTATACGCCACTACCTTGAGCGGATTTGATCAAGCTTTGCATTATATTCTTGACCCTGATTTCTCCAAAATTGATCGCGCCACCGTGCTCGCAGCTTTGGGTCTAAGCTTATTTACCCTCAGCCTCGGCCAAGGCATTATGGTGACCTATGGCAGCTATTTGACCAAAGGCGAGAGTATTTTTAAGACGGCCTTTATTGTGAGTTTCTCGGTAGTGGCCATTTCGATTTTAATCTCCTTGATGATTTTCCCCATGATCTTCACCTTCGGCTTTCCGCCTGAATCAGGCGAGGCTTTGTTGTTTGTCACCATGCCCTTTGTGACAGAACAATTACCCGGCTCCATGGCTATCTCAGCGCTGTTTTTTATGTTGTTGATCTTTGCCGCGCTCACTTCCTACATTGGTCAATTGGAAGTTTTGGTGTCTTGTTTCATGGAAAGTTTTAGCCTCTCAAGAGCCAAAGCCGCCTTGCTATCAGGCCTAGGCTGCTTCGTGGTGGGCGTACCTATTGCCCTCATGATGAGCGAACATAATCCTTATCCTAGTTTTGAAGCTATTTTTCACCGTTCTTTGCTGGATACGGTTTATATCATCATCGATTGGTTGCTCATCATCTTTTCCTTGGGCGTTTGCGGCGTAGTTGGCTATAAGTTATCGCCGGGCGATGTTGCCCAGGCCCTAAACATGAAAACTACCCATCTAGGTTTTGTCATGTGGCGTTTTTTGATTCGCCTCGTGGTGCCTTTTTGTTTATTGTTGGTGGCTTTTTCCCGCATAGGTTGTCAGTGAAGAATATTTAGGCGGGGACTTATGCTAATTGTAGATAATACTCTTATTTAACGAGGTATCCCATGTCGAAGTATTGCCCTGCCTGCAAAAGCGAATTTCACGATGGCATTAAAATCTGCCCTAGCGATAATGAGAATCTCGTTGATCATTTGGATGACGACGATTTATTGGTGGATATTTACCTCGCCAAAGATGAAATCGAAGCAGAGCGCATCATCAGTTATTTGCGCTCTGAGGGGATTAACTGCCAAGAATCAGATACCGGTATCTCACAATTGCCCGCAGCAGGTGATAAAGGTTTCGTGATATTGGTAGCAAAAAGCCAACGAGCTGAAGCCAAAGTATTTCTTGAAGAAGCGCGCCGTGATCAGGTAATTTCCAGCTCTGGTACTTTTTTGTAGGGGGTAATATGGCTTTGGACAGCATGAAGTCGGCTCAGATTCCTTCTTCCATCGATAAAAAAACCTCGCTGGTTTTAGTTTCCGCAACGATGCTCACCATGCTGCTCTACGTCGTGCCAATTTTTCGACCTCTGGCCTATCCATTTTTATTGCTATCGACCCTGGTTCATGAGATGGGACATGGACTTGCAGCGATTTTAGTGGGCGGTCATTTTAATTCGTTCACCATGTGGGCCGATGGTTCGGGAGCGGCCAATATTAGTGGCGATTTTAGTCGTTTTTCCAGAGCCTTAGTGGCGGCCGCGGGTTTAGTGGGGCCTGCCATTGCTGCCAGTATATTTTTTGCGAGCATAAGGTCGCAGCGTCGCTCGCGAGTCATTTTGGCGAGTTTTGGTATTATATTATTGCTCGCCATTTTATTGGTTGTACGCAATCTTTTTGGCGTAGCCTTTGTCGCAGGCATATCGGCCTTATGTTTGTTTTTTTCCCTTGGTGCGGCCAAAGCTCACGCCCAAACTTTAGTAACTTTTTTGGCCGCCCAGCTGTCTCTAAGCGTATTTTCCCGCAGCGATTATTTATTCACCGATGTGGCCCAAACCAGCGCCGGTAGCATGCCTTCCGATGTAGCTCAAATGGCGGATGCTTTGTGGCTGCCTTATTGGTTTTTTGGGGCGCTTTGTGGGGTGTTTTCTATTGGTGTTTTAGTGTTTGGGATTAAGAGGATATTTAGGTAATTATTGGCTTAATTAGTATTCCTCTCTTCTAAATTCCATCTCAAAGCCCTATTTGAAGCCTTATGTTTAAAATCGGCCCCTATGAAATAAAAAATCCCACCATCCTCGCTCCCATGGCAGGCGTGAGCCAAATGCCTTTTCGGCGTTTAGCCTTGCAATTGGGTGCAGGTCTTGCTCCTACCGAGCTAATCTCGGCCAAAGGACTTACTTTTGGTAATCTTCGGACCAAAAGTTATTTGGCTTATGACCAAGAAGTGGAACGGCCTTTTTCGGTACAGCTTTTTGGTGGGGAAGCGGAATCCATGGCGGTGGCTGCGGCTCAGGCGGTGAAGATGGGTGCCGAGATTATTGATATCAACATGGGCTGCCCGGTAAAAAAGGTGACTAAAACCAATGCCGGCTCTGCCCTCATGTGCGATTTTCAACGGGCAGAAACTATTGTTAAAGCCATGCGAAAGGCTACGGGTGATAAAATTCCCATCACGGCAAAAATCCGCTCGGGGTGGGATGCGCAAAACTTGAATTATTTAGAAGTAGCGCGCGCCTTGCAAGGGGCAGGCATCGCTGCGCTCGCTATTCATCCTCGCACGCGTGCTCAGGGTTATGCGGGTTTGGCTAATTGGGACCACATCGCTGACCTCAAAGCCCATCTTTCTATTCCTGTTATTGGCAATGGCGATGTCAAAAATGTGAAAGATGCCCAAAAAATGCGTGAACAAACTGGCTGCGATGCGGTGATGGTTGGGCGTGCAGCTTTAGGAAATCCGTGGATTTTTCGTGAACTTGCAGGGCACGTGGGAGTGGTGGCAAGCGAAGAGCGTCGCCTCGTCGTTATCAAGCATTTACTGGATCATATCGAGCTTCGGCGAGAAATCGAGGCAGAAGAAGCCTGTCGGCCCTTTAGTATGACCCAAACTCTAAAAAGTTTTCGTTCCCATCTGATGTGGTATTCCACCGGAATGACGGGGGGCGCCAAGTTTAGGCAACAGGTTATGAACACCGAAGAATATCAAGCGACCCTCGACCTCATCGACGAGTTTTTTAGTAATTCCAAAAAGTCTCAAAACGAAGTTGAGAACGGCGACGATGGCATCGATTATCGCCAGGCTTTTGGTTGATTTACGCAACTCCTTCACTCGTTACACAACGAGTGGGAGCCCAGAGTTTGGCGATTCCTTGGCCCAAGAAAGCCCGCGCTGGGCCATATGTAATCAGAAACCATTGGCCAAGAGATCTTCACAGCGATGCCAACCACTGATCGACCCTCTCATATCCTCAGAAAAAACAATATGTGGTGCAAAATTTCGGCTCGCCGCCATTCTGTATTCATCATTGTTTTCTATTAATCCAGAGGACAAAGCGAATTCTCTAAGCTGCTCGCATTTGATATTGTCGCTCTCTTTGGGCCAATGGATTGGATTGAGGGATGTGGCATTTGGCGGAAGCTGGCATCTCGATACTTCACCGGAGATGAAGCAAAATCTCGCAGCATCGTAAATATCATTCATAGCTGTCGCATATTGAGCCGCATTGGAGCGCAAAATGTCCTCTTGAGATCGAGTCAGTGAATATTCACTTCTACTATCGCCAAATAGTATTGCTCTAAGTCTCGCAACATTGGCAGATATATCTTGGTACCAGTTAAACAACTCCGCTACTTGTCGCGTTTGAAAATCAGCAAATTGACTACCTATTCTCGGGACCAATGATTTAATATGCGTCGTGATAAATTGGATAGGTACTGCACGAGAATGATTCATACCTCTCGTAAAGTAAGTCCTCCGGCATATCGGAAAGCTCGGGTTGCAAGCGCGGATTTCTTAAAACATATCTGCCATAATCTGATTTAAACAGTAGTAGCCACGAGAGTGAATCTGATTGAAAAGTGGACTCATTTTCTAGCTGGACCGATCCTTCACAAGAAACAAAGAGGAAACCACCGCCAAGATAAAGCCTACTGCTTGGGTGATATTGATACATTTCCGAATTCGCATGGATGCAAGAAATAAAGATAGATAAAAATAAGATGCACGTCGATCTCGGCATTTTTTTCTCTTCTAAAGGTTTGAGCACTATCTTGTCAAACATGCAAAACCATGAGGACATTGTTCCTCACTCTCCCGCATAAAGCTCAAATTGGCTAAATCGTAGCGGGTCAATGAGCTTTGGTCTTGGTTGTTTACTTTTGGTTTTCATGTAGTTTCGAAATTCAGTGGGGCTTTGCGGGCCGCCCATATTTTTTAGATAAATCGCATGGGCCAGTGCCAAAGGTGTTGCCCACGATGTCGACATTATCTTAATAACCATCGGTGTTCTGAATCCCAAAGACCTATAGTGGAGAGCATTCTTGCCAACTTTGATCGGCTCAGGCTCAGTTAGAGAAGCCGAATCTAGCCCACCTTCGCTAACGCCTCCATTGATGTAAGCACTCGCGCAAAAAACTTGATTTAGTTGCTCTTTTGCCAACAAGGTGGAATCAAATCCGCCTCTCTCATCGAATTCATAATCTGCTGATGAGAAATAACCAACTCTGACGAAATTCTCATACTCCGCGGCCACCAATTCATCACCTTTATTTTCAGGTCGGTACATTGAATGGTCGGTATTTGGCAAACTTTGAAAAACAGAAATATTTGGGATTTCACTCAGTTTCCTAAAAACAAAAGTTTCTAACTCTAGAAACCTGTCTATTGCATCTTTATCGATTGCACTAAAAGGCTTACTTCCAGTTGTTGCGCAAGCCATATTATAATTTCTTTTCAAAGCCTCAGGGCTTGGTGCTTCCGATATATTTACATAGTTAATTTTATGAATGTCGATGATCTTCAACACCTGAATCATGGCATGAGAAAGAATAGTCGACATCCTGCCCAGATTATCTCCTTCATCGAAATGGCAAAAATCAAAAGAGATAAAGTTTGTAGGAAATTCGGCTATCACGAATTGAGCTTCAGGCACTAGATCAGCTAACCACTCAAAGATCGGTACGCCATGGCTCAAAAATGGTTGATGCTTTAGTTTTGCAGCAAAGCCGTTGTTCCTGAGTTTCGCTATATCAAGCGCTTCAGCGGGAACATGGTAGGGGAGATTGCTCAAATATTCTGAAATCTCGTCGAGCGGCGAATAGACCTCGGTATCCGGAAAATACTCCTCATATTTGGGCGAGCTTTTTGAAAATTTATAAAATCCTAAAACTCTCTTTTTATACCGAAGCATTGCAGAATCAGGTACAAAAAAACTCTCAAAAATTAAAATTCTCTGTCCCAAACTCTCGGCCCTTGGTTGGGCTGGCGAGAATTTCAATAATTTTGTCGGACAATTTGGTACAACACATTTTTCCCTCCACTTATCAATAATGAAATCTATGTTGGTTGCTGCTTCAATCGACTGCGCCTGAGTAGCTACCCGCGGTAAGGGCTCAGTGCGTGATGCACTGGTTGTAAAAGCAAGTGACTTATTACTTGTTTCACCATGTTGCAGGTCATCACAGGCCAAAAGGGCCGAGGAAGCAACGGCAATTAAGCAAGCAAGCAAATGCGACTTCTTATTCATCGGAGTTTTGTCCTTCTTAAATTGGTTCATCCCAAAAGGGCATGAACGCTCTATCCACTTCATCATCCATTCCTGAACGGTAGAGATAAGAACTAATCGCGTTAGCATACACCTGCTTGAGTTTGGGCAGGTATCCCACGCGAGCGAAAAAGGTTTTTACATCCCTCATTCGGCGGTGTGCATGACCATCAAGACCCGGAATTACCACTCAACAACATCCCCAGCTCCCCATCACCCAGAGGATCGGAGTAAAAGATATTAATTTTTTAAAAACGCTAAAATGTTCATGAAAATTATTTATGCATTCAACAAGCTGGATGTAGTCCAGTGCTTGACGCCTAGCATTTGCATGGCAGATTAGAGACATGAATCAAGATCTATTGACCAACTATCTCTATGCTTCTCATTATTACGCCGGCTAGGCGTATATAATTATCTCCCTACATAAGCGATTTTTTTATTAAACAAAGGTTTTAGTTTAAACTTTAGTAAAGATATTGGTGAAAAATGACAAAAAGCAAATACGAAGCGAAGCTGCCTAATCATTTGGGTATCGTGGATTTTAGCAATGAAGAAGATAGCGTTTGGCATGAGCTCTATGAGCGGCAAATTAAGCTTTTGCCAGGCCGAGCCTGCGATGAATTCTTGCTAGGCTTAAAGACGCTCAATCTTGATCCTAAAAAAGTCCCACAGCTGAGCGAAGTTTCTCGTACTTTGGGGCAGGCGACGGGCTGGGCCTTGGCGCCAGTTAAGGCGTTGATTTCATTCAAGGAATTTTTTGATCTCTTGGCTGCTCGGCAATTTCCAGCGGCAACTTTTATTCGCCTACGCGAGGATCTCGATTATTTAAAAGAGCCAGATATTTTTCACGAAATTTTTGGTCATTGTCCACTTCTGACCAATCAAGCATTTGCGGATTTTACACATCAAGTAGGCGTACTCGGCCAAATTATGACCAAAGAAGAGCGCGTGATGTTGGCCCGTCTTTATTGGTTCACGGTTGAATTTGGTTTGATCAAAACCGCTGGCGGCGTGCGCATTTATGGTGGTGGTATTTTGTCGTCGAAGGGGGAAAGTGTTTATGCCCTTGAAAGTGAGATTCCGGTGCGGGAGTCTTTTGATTTGCTGACGGTCTTACGCACTCCTTATCGCTACGATGAAATGCAGAAAAAATACTTCATCATTGATTCATTTGCTGATCTTTTTAAGCTCGTCAGTGAAGATTTGCGTGAAGTGTTTAAAGAGGCTAAGGCTAAGGGGGTCATCACCGAAAATGATAACGAGATGAGGAGCTGCTAATGAGCGAATTGACCGAAAAAAAATGCCAAGCCTGCGAAGGCGGCGTGCCACCCGTAGGCCCAATCGAGGCGAAACGCCTGCTTGATCAAATACCGGGCTGGGTGCTTGATAAGGATGCGAAATACCTCGAGCGCAAATTTAAGTTCAAAGGTTTTTACGCCACTATGAGCCTTGTAAACGCTGTCGCTTATATGGCCCAAAAAGAAGGCCATCACCCCGACATGCAGGTGGGTTATGACTATTTGACGATCAAATTCACCACCCATGCTATCGACGGGCTTAGTGAAAATGATTTTATCTGTGCAGCGAAGGTTAATGCCTTGTTATAAGTTTTCGGCCCCGCCTACATAAAATAGGCCAGCCGAGAGGAGACTGTCGATAAGCGCTAAACTTCTCTATTTGTCAGCCTCGTGCTTGACACGAGGATCCACGAAGTGCCTCATAACCTGGATACTCGGGTCAAGCCCGAGTATGACAAATTAGCGTTTATCGATAGTCTCTAAGATATAGGTAGTATATGAGTAATCAATCGCAAATTCGAGATCCCATTCATGGCGTAATTTATTTGAGTCACGAAGAGCGCGCGTTAATTGAGAGCCCGGCTTTTCAGCGTTTGCGCAATATTAAGCAATTGGGTTTTGCTGATTTCGCTTTTCCTGGAGCGACGCATTCTCGCTATTCCCACAGTTTAGGCGCCATGAACTTTGCGGGCAAAATGTTCGATCGGGTATTTGCAGAGACAAAGAATAAATCCGAGCTTCCCCGTTTTCGTCAAGCGGTGCGACTGGCGGCTTTGCTGCATGATATTGGGCATCCTCCTTTGTCCCATACAACAGAAATGCTCATGCCGCCTAAGAATCTGCTTTTTGAAGGGGCGAGCGCTGAGCGTGCGAGTCATGAAGATTTCACCATCAAGACCATTATTAACTCGCACCTGACTGAGTCGATTGAGGGAAAATTTCCCGGCGTTACGGCATCAATGGTTGCCTCTTTGCTCAGTAAAAATCAAGAATCTGTTTTTTGCATTGGGGCTTTGGATTATGCCCCGGTACTGAGGCAAATTATCTCGTCGGAAATAGATGCGGACCGCATGGATTATTTGCTGAGAGATAGTTTTTTTTGCGGGGTGAACTACGGAAAGTTTGATAGTGATTGGCTGATCGATAATTTAATTCCCATCGAATCTGAGGGCAAACTCTATTTAGGCATCAAAGCCCGCGCCATATTTGCCTTTGAAGATTTTCTGCTCTCTCGCTACCACATGTTTGCCAGCGTGTATTTGCACCATACGCCCGTGATTTTAGAAAAGATGCTCGCCCGGTTTTTTGCTGAATGTCCCAACCAGTTTCGACTGCCCTCAAATATCGAAGATTATCTCGCCCTCGACGACATGGATCTATGGTGGGCTTTAAGAAAAAGCACCAATCCATGGGCACGTCGAATTGTGGAGAGAAAAGCTTATGTTTTGGTAAGCGAACATTTAAGCCGCGAGCCTGATGATAACAGCTCGCTTGAACTAGATACTTTGCTGAAAAGCCTATCGGATGCCAATATCGATACTATTGCATCCCGCTCAAAGAGCGTGCTGTCACACTATTTTGGAGCAGTGAGTGCGCCATTATTTGTGAAGGAATCGCATAAAGAGCCAGTGCGGCTTGAAGAATTTTCAACCCTCTTTATTCGCTATCAGGTTCCGGCGCAAATTGATCGGGTTTTTGTCGAGGCGGATGACCGCGAGCGGGCGCAGGAAATTGTGCGGAATGTTAAATAGTTAGGTCGTAATAATCGTAGAGACCAGATAATTATTGACCTATCTCGTCATGACGAGCGGAGCGTGGCAGTTCAAACTACTGGAGCTCAATAAGGTCGAACCTTTGCGATGGAAATACACATTACTTTTTTTGTCGCCCTATCCACATGGGCATAAACAACATAATCATAAGGAGTCTTTGATAACAAAGTATCTTTTAAATCCTCAAAATTAACGTCCTGAGGTTTTTCGAGCATGCCAAAATTATTACTTAGTTCAAATCTCTCTTTATTTTCGGCAACAAACACCCATCTTTCGGTTATTTTAGCAAGCACCTTTTCCCACGCCACTTTGCCACCGTATTCTAAGAAACCGCTCGGAGGACTTCCTATGCGATGCTTGCTGCAATCTTTTGCTTCTGGGTTGGCTAAAAGAGTAACCGAGGGCAGGGTCAAAAGTATCAACAAAGTAACCACGTAATTTTTAATAATATTTTTCATAACAACCTTCAAATCAATTAATGTATTGTTTTTGAGCTATTTCTCACCTTTAGTGTTGTTTTATTATCTAAGAGGTGCGGGCGCTACCAACCCGATCCCTTTTTAGGCGGCCAACGCATGATGCTTTGAGCTCGTGATCGGCTCAAATGATTTTACCCAGCTGACCTTGGGAATCAATCGGGATTCACCAAACGCAGTTTACCAGCATTATAAAAAAAACCGGGATTACCCAATAGTGACCACAGTCCTGTAGTTTCCAGAATCGCCACTGATAGACTTCCAAACGCCATCACCAGAATAGGTGGCTGTGAATGAAGAGAGAGAAAATAGTAATAAACCAATAAATGATCGGATGATTTTCATGAGGTCTCCTTCCCTTCGTGATGAAGGGCGCTTTAACGAGGCTATTAGTAGTCAGGATCCAGATCAACTCGAAGCAAATTAAAATTGCTGGTTTTCTCGTCGCGAGATTGGGCATTTGTTCTTAAAACGACTTGGGCTTCGGATTTTACTCGCGAAGCTGAGGCCCATCCTAAGGCGAGTTCGTTCTCACTAATGGCTGCCCGGAAACTAAGGCAAAAAACTAATACGCGCCTCATGAGGCCCTGATAAGGGCGAATGAGCTTTCAGATAATTGGTGAGCGCATCAATATCGGCGATTCCTGTCTGACGATTGGTTCCTTGGCTAAAAAGCCTAAACCCGTCGCCTCCTTCGGCCAGGAAACTATTGGCAGCTACGCGGTAAACTTGGCTGAAATCGAGGGCTTTGCCCTCAATCATTATGCTTTTAGGTTCAACTTTATGGCAAATGGGCCCACTTTTCTTTACTTGATAGCGAAGGCTTGCGGATATCTGCAGGATGCGTGGTTGCTCGCGGCCACAGCCTATAAATTGTTGTTCTAAGAGCTCAAGTATTTCTCCACCCTTAAGATCCATGGTTATCACATTGTTGCTAAAGGGTTGCACGGCGTATGCCTCGCTAAAAGTGACTTTGCCGTCGCCTTCGTTGGCGGGGCTGCTTGAGAAATTTAGATCCGTGCGAATGCCGCCGGGATTAACAAAAGCCACGTCAGCTTTTTGGTGATCCGGTAGAAAGGAGCTCGCCTCGAGTTGAGCGTCGGCGATCACACGTCCGAGCATTGATTCGCTGCCCTCATCGCTTCCTTTAGTGAGACTTTCATTTATGACGCCAACGACTTTGTCGGCGATGGGGGCGGATTGATCTTTATATTTTTTGATCAGGGCGCTTTGCTCCGGATCTTTTTTTACATCGCGAGTAACAATGAGATTATCTGCGCTTGCGGCGAGCATTTTTCCGGTAGTTGGATCAATGCTGAGGTCGATATTAGTGACGAGGCGGCCATTGTTGGCAGTGCTCGTTACGAGTTTATTATTAATCCTGCAGTTATAAGCTTGATGAGTATGGCCGCTTAAAATTATGCCCACCCGGTGGTCTAAGCGCTGGGCAATTTCTACGATCGGTCCCGATATCCCGGGGCACTCATTAAAACCTCCAGTGGGAAAACCACCTTCGTGGATCATCACGACAAAGGTGTGAGCTCCTGCCGCTTCAAGCTCGGGGATCAACGCGTTCACACTTTCAGCTTCATCTAAGAAAGAGAGCCCTTTGATAGCCTCGGAGGCGGTCACTTTATCCATTTCTTGGAGCACCACGCCGATAAAGGCCACTTTAACTTTTCCAAATTCACGGATTTCAGAGCCCGGAAAAAGAGTTTTTCCGCGCGCATTGACCATCACATTTGCGGCAAGGAATTTAAATTGTGCGCCCTGAAAGTTGGTTTCACGATCCCCATATTGAAGTCTTTCTAATGCGTCAGCACCTTTGTCAAATTCATGATTGCCCACCGCATTAAGATCGAGCCCGAGTAAATTCATGGCCTCCACGGTAGGTTCTTCCCGAAAGAGCGCGGACAGCAATGGACTGGCGCCAAATAAATCACCCGCTGAAAGGGTCACTGAATAGTGATGCCCTTGCCGTAATGCCTTGATATGAGTCGCTAAATACTCAATGCCACCTGCATCAATACCATTGATTTTGCCTCCACTTCCCGTGGGTGGCTCAAGATTGCCGTGAAAATCATTGATGCCAAGGAGCTGCACGTGAATAGCGTTGGCGTCCTCGGCGTTGAGTGCGCCAAAAGTGAAAAAAGTGAACCATAGCGTTAAAATTATTTTTTTCATATTTTCCCCCTGAACCTAATAGTTTCAGGGGGCACGAGTTGGCTTGGTGTTGCGCAGCCCGCAATTTCGGAGGCTTGATCCTTTAAAAAACCCGCGCCATCAAAACGCAAATCCCCATCATGACATAAAGCCCAATCCCACGAATAAATAGCCACCACCAGTTGCTCATCCGAAAGGCCGCATAGGCGACTAAGGCTGCATGAAGGAGCAAACCCATACCTAAGTTGAGGGATGTTTGAGAAAGCATCTTTTGCACCAGTGGGTTGTTGGCATTGATCTGCATCTCGGCAGGAACCAGCGAGCCGTATTTCTCAATGACTAACAGAAGAATGGGTTTGCCTAAAATTTGTAAGACCAGCACGACGCATCCAAAACTGATTCCCAAAAAAACTGGCTGCAGCTTCATATAAATCGCGTTATTCGATTTGAAAGACAAAAGTCCAAATACTAAGACCAGCACGAGAGAAGCAATACTTAGCCAATCAAGCTCGCCAAATTCGTAAATAGTATAAGCAGCTTCAGCTACCGCAAATAAAATTGCAGCTATTAGGCCTGATTTAAGCCCCAAAAACGCATCAATTATTACAAAGGCAATCAGCGGCAATAAACCCAATATTAAATTCATAGTCATATACAGATGCCTTCTTTTTGAGAAACTTCGTGTTTTGCTGCAAATAGATTGTTTAATGATATAAAAAAAGCCTGTCAATAAGTGATAACATCTGCCTAGGAGTGGCGATTTAAAGTTTTGAGAGGAGTTGATTGACTGAAGAAGGCCCGAAAGATAAAGCTTTAGGCGAGTTAATTGAAAACCACAAAATGATAGTTAGCTTAAATTATATATTATTTGTCTGCATATGAGGGTTTTTTACCATTTAAATAAGGCGAAACCGGTTTTATTATGAGCAAAAAAAAGAGCAAAGAAATTATTGATGTGACTCACGAAAGCCAACTGCCCATGCCGCGTAATGCCATTAGTTTGGCGGATCAAAAAGGCGAATGGCTTGAAGAAGAGCCGGATTTGACCGAACTTGCTCTGCCTCCCGATGATCAAGATGTGCCCGAGCAAGATAGCCCCAAGGGTGATCAGGTTTATAAATCTTTCGCTCGGCAAATAGCGAAAATCAAGCGCTTAAGTGATGAAGAAGAATATGCCCTTGGCCTCAGAGTAAAAAATAATAACGATAACGCTGCTAAGAAAAAGCTCGTTATGCATAACATGCGACTCGCTCTAAAAATGGCCCATCAATATCGGCGTGATTGGACGAGCCTGATGGATTTAGTACAGGAAGCGTCGGCCGGCATGGCCATTGCTGCGCAAAAATGGGATCCGGACGTTGGCACCCGTTTTGGCACCTATGCGGCCTATTGGATTCGGGCGCAGCTTACAAAATTTTTAATGACCAATGCCCGACTTATCCATACCGGCAATACGCGCGCAGGCCGCAAAGTCTATTTTAGCTTGCCCCAAGTGCGGCGAAAACTCCTCCTCGAAGGAAAAAGTGCCAATGCTGAAGATATTGCTCGGGAAGTAGGGGAAGATCCTGAAGAAGTGCAACTGATTTTATCCCGTTTGCAAGGGAAAGAGACGAGCCTCTCCACGCCACTGGACGATGATGCCTCTTCCACTCTCGAAGATACTTTGACCCATCCGAGTGACGACCCGGAAAAAATCGTCAGCAATAATGAAATTGAGAAGCTCATTAAAGACGTGATTGCAAGCTTTGAAAAAACCATCAGCGAGGACCGAGATATCGCTATTTGGCGAGAAAATTTAATCGCCAACGATCCCGTAAACATGGTGGAGCTTGGCAAACGTTACGGGGTTTCTAAGCAAAGAATGGGGCAATTGGCGACGAGACTCAAGCGAAGTTTTCGGCGCCATATTATAGAGCAGCTTGGGCCTAATACGCAGTTGTCATGGTTGTTTCGGGATGATGATTAGGGGATTTATTTGCTTCCTAGTTGCATAAGTAGACTTGGATTTAGCGCGACAATTCCTCTCCCGCAAGCGGGTGAGGGAGCGTATTGCTTTCACGAGCCTCGTCTCACCCCTACCTAATAATCCGAGGCTGCAAAGCCACCTGGTTCGCTTCGGTGACCACCTCAAATAACACGCCCTGACAATGGTGGGAGTTGAGCAGATCCGTACGAGTTTTCTCGATGGTTTTTAGAAAAAGAGGGTATTCAATTTGCTCAAGATTAATTTCTCGTTGAGCATCGATAAAGCGTTGAAATAATTCGCCTAAGTCCTGATCTTGTTTGTCCAAGGCTGGTTCAATAACTTGAGTGATCATTTCCCGCGGAGGCGGATTCGAGTCCATCATGGGATTATTAAGCATGGCCTCATTTTTCGCCAAAGGTCGGACCACGGTTTTTTCCATGTGAAGATCTGGTTTAGCCTCGAAAACATTATTTTTGGGCGCTTTTTCAGGCAAATTGCAGACGGGACCAAGCTCAGGGTGGAAAGAATGCTCGAAAAGAGTGGCTTCTTTTTGCTTGATGCCAGGCAGAAGTTCTTCTCGTAAGCTACGCTTAATCTCTTCCTGCTTGCGAAATTTTTGCTCAAGATTAATCGCTAGCTCATTAAGATGCACCGAGATTCCCTTCAGAGGATCTTTTTCATCGATGGTCATGCGCGTCTTATATTTGCCGCTTTGGAGCGCCTTGATCGCATGAAGAATGCCATCGATGGGCAAAGGGGCCTCACGATAAAAAGCCATGATCACGGCCACCAGGCCAATGATCAGACCCACGTCGATAAAGAGGCGTGCGTATGCTATTTGCGGCGATACATCGAGGGTGATGAAAAATCCTACCATCGCTGCAAATAATACGATGGCCCCTACAGCAATAATGATATTTCTGCGACCTGTCACGGTGAACCTTTTCTTGTGAGCAAAGCTGAAGGATAAGTTTCGCGCATTAAGTCCTGCGCTTGCTTTGTCCCTTCAGCACCATTTTTAAATCTTATTCCTAAATTATCTTCAATAACCAATTTAGCAGCTTGCTGCACCACGGGGTCCTTATCAAGAAGGGCCCGATGAATCAATGAGCTGGTTGATTGGTCGTCGAATTTAGAACCGGCGAGAGCCATAACCGCTAAAGCGCGTATGCGCGCGTCCTTGTCCAAACTAAAGGTTGCAATAAAATCTATGTCCAAAGGTTTTCTTGAAAGTCGTACACGATATTCCATCAGCGAGGAGGGAAATAAAGCCACGATAACCATGACACCAAGAAAAACCGGCAAGAGATCAACGAGGGTGATGGTTGCTGCTGACTTGCCTCCCAACTGCACGACGAGAGACATAATAAACAGCGTTAAAAAAATTATAGGACCGAATAAAAGCCAGTGGGCCGAAAGATCCGCCTCACGAACGCTGGCAACTAAATATGGCCGGGTTAAAAGAATGATGACGGCACATAAAATCATGGAAAAATAAATCACTAGTTTTAATAAAACTAGACTTATTTTTTCAGGATGAGTGCTGGTGTCCATCATAGGCTCGGATTGAGGTGGAGACTTTAAGACAATAGCAATCAAATGGGAACATTTCAAAAAATATCTATCTTGGCGGAAAGACCTTCCCCTGCCCGATTCAGCAGAACTACTCCTCGCCCGCTTGCGGGAGAGGCTGGGGAGAGGGTGGAGCGACAAAAACATTAGACTAAAATTGCTGGGGGATATGGTGAGAAAATTAGAGAACGGCTTTCTTAAAAGTAATTTTTCTACAACCTTTGCGTTGCTCCACCCTCTCCCTAGCCTCTCCCGCAAGCGGGCGAGGAGTTGTTGTGGTGTTTCTGAGGAGGCTTTCTTGATAGCTAAGGTAATTCAAATCCCAGTCCAAAAGTCCAGAGCAGAGGCATTCCCGTCCCCATGATATCTTTCGGGGAGAATTGAAAACCATCTTTACCGAAAGTGTCGATTTTGGTGTAGGACAACTCGCCTTTAAGATAGACGTTGTTGAAAAACCCTGAACCTTTTGCGGTTCGCATGGCCCCCGGCTCGAGGAAATTAAGCATGAGCATTAACCCGGCTGCGCCCTGATAGCCAAATCTAAAACCATTGGCGTCGTGTTTAAGAACATCATCGGTTTCGATTTCATTACGAAATGAATAGCCGTGCATGATGGCTGCGGCCCGCACATAGGGTACCAAGGGGACATAATCCTGAAAATAATCGAACAAATAGGTCAGCTGAGGCCGCAGCTGGTACATGTGAAGAGAGGTTTTTACCGTGGTCGCTTTGTCCACGTCAGGTTTCTCGGCGCTATCCATGCCCATGGCGAAGCCGTTGACAAAGGTGTAGCCTAAACCTAAGCCCAGCTGCAAACTCCCGAAGCCATCAAAGAGATGCATATCCACTTCAAGTCCCATCAGGGGAGTGATGGGGCCATCCTCGTCGCTGGTTTTTTTGCGAAAAAACCCTTTGTAAAATGGAAAAACAGTAGAGCCATCGCTCAGTTTTTCGTTGTCCAAATCTGGCCTATACATCGATCCTAAAAATCCAATATTAACTTGGCCGAAATGGGCATGAGATTCTTCAGCGGGGATCAGAAAAACCAGGGCGAGTACTACGGGACTGAGTGAAAATTTCCCGAAGCGTCTGAGGCGTAGGCATAAGGCCAGGGCTAAAACCATCACCAAAAATCCGATTGAGTTCGAGCTGGAGCTTTGGCAACTAAAAGTAAGTTCCCCGCCATTGCCATTATAGCTAGCCAAAGGAAAAACTACTGGTATGGGTGTAAGTTTGAAGCTGTCATAATATTCACCAGGTGTATTGTTTTGATCCAATGGCCTCACATAAAAAATGTATTCTACATCATTTTTTAATCCACTAATTTTGATTTTCGGCGGAGCTTGGGTCCACGGGGTAAAAGAGTTTGATTTGCAATCTTTTTCTTTATCAAAAGGGGGCATATCTTTGACATATTTTGCGTAACAGGTCTCAATAGTAGATATTTTCCCGGTGTATTTTACCGTAAAAAGCGCAATACCATTGGCAGCGCTTTGATCGACAATGTTATCTATTTTTGCAACCGCCGTATCAAAGTGAAACGAGACGCTGGCAACGAGCTTGCCTTCCTGGCCAACCTCACCAGTATAAATACACAGCGTATTCAAACCAGCTGAACCTTTTTTGCATTGCCCAGGGGTTAAAAGATTTTTTTGTTTTATGTCTGTAGGGGACCATGCTTTAACAGATTGGTTCGCAGCAACCGAAGCTTTACATTCCGGAGCTTTGGTAGCGCTTTTGCTCCCACTCTCCAACATAACCTGAAAATCATCGTATTCATTGGTCAGGCTCTCGGGCAGAGTGAGGAGGACTTTCTGCTCAGATGTACAAGAACCTTGACCAAGAGTAGGGCTTTGGTCATTGTTGATTTCTAAAACGGCCTTGGTAAGGGTGCTGGTGCTAGGGTCAGGAGTAGCTGCTGCACTGGGATTTCCCAACAACCATAAAAGCCCAAAACTAAGCCACCAAATCTGCGATGGTTGGCAATGCGATGACGACATGAATATTCTACTCCAGCTAAAGTTTCTCAGCGATGCGTACCGCATTTAAAGCCGCCCCTGTGCGAAGATTATCGCTTGTAATCCAAAACGACAAACCGTGCTTCACTGATGTGTTTGGTCTTAGTCGACCTACCAGGGTCATATCCTCTCCACAAGCGTCTAGGGGAGTGGGATATTTCGCCTTTATCGGATCATCAATTAATATAATGCCAGGGGCTTTGGCAAGCACCTCGACCGCATCATTTATTTTGATTTCCCGAGTGGTGGCAATGCTTACCGCCATGGAATGGCCGTTAAATACCGGTACTCTCACGGCGGTTGCTTCCATTTTCAGCTCGGGAAGATCAAGAATTTTTTTGCATTCTTCAATTATTTTCCATTCTTCTTCGGTTTTTCCGTTTTTATCAATGGTGCTCGCGCTTGGAATAAAGGGCAGAACATTAAAGGCAATGCGCTTGCCAAAAACTTTGGTAGTGGCTTCGCGCAGATTAAATAAATCTCTCACCTGGGTTTCTAACTCGTCGGTGCCATGTTTGCCCGCGCCTGAAACGGCCTGATAGGTGGCTATTACTACGCTTTCAAGATGAGCGAGCTGATGAAGAGGAGCGAGCACCTGGGTCAAAGGTGTGGCGATGCAGTTTGGGCTTGCGATAATCGGATAGCGCTTTTCTTTAAGCACATGAGCATTGACCTCAGCCACCACCAAAGCCACATCTTCCCGCATACGAAAGGCGCCGGATTTGTCGATACAAATAGTACCTTTTTGCGCCACCTGATCAATAAATGAGCGGGATACTTGGCCGCCGGCCGCAAAAAAAGCGATATCGGTATTGATTTGCTCTGGTGAACTAAGCTCTTCAACGACTATATCGTCGCTATTAAATTCAATTTTCTCGCCCGCGCCAACTTTTGACGAAAATAATTTAATCTGACTAATAGGAAAGGAGCGCTCTTCCAAAATACGTAGCAGTTCTCGGCCCACCATCCCGGTGGCGCCTATTACTGAAACAGTTTTCTTTTTCATTTTTATTCACTCTTCGCTAATTTTCTTTTTAGTGCCGCACCGACGAAGGATTTAAAGATCGGATGAGCGTGATTTGGTCTCGAACCAAATTCAGGGTGAAATTGAGTGGCGATAAAGAAGGGATGATTTTTTAACTCAATAATCTCCACTAAATCAGCCGTAGCGCAAGTTCCGCTCACCACTAAGCCTGCTGCTTTCAGTTGTTCAAGATAATGATTATTCACCTCAAAACGATGGCGATGACGTTCTTTGATTTCATCTACCTGGTAAATTTCGTGCGCTAGGGTTTTAGGGGCGATCCGACAAGGATGGTCGCCGAGGCGCATGGTGCCGCCTTTTTTATGCACATGGATCTGAGTTTCCATAATATGGATAACTTTGGTTTTAGCTTTAGGATTAAACTCTTCAGAATCTGCATCACTTAATCCAGCTACGTGACGCGCAAATTCGATAACCGCCATTTGCAGTCCCAAACAAATACCAAAAAACGGGATGTTATTGGTGCGCGCATATTCGATGGCGAGAATTTTGCCCTCAATGCCGCGTTCTCCGAAACCACCCGGCACCAAAATAGCGTCCACCGACGAGAGCTTGTCTGCCACATGCTTTTTATCAAGTTTTTCGGCATCGATATAAAGGCAATTGACGCGCACTTGATGAGCAATGCCTGCATGAATAAGCGCTTCGTTAATACTTTTATAACTCTCGATCAAATCCACATATTTACCCACCACCGCAATGCTGAGTTCTTCGCTTGGATTCATGAAGCGATGGACAACGCTTTCCCAATTTTGCAAATCAGGTTTTCGCGCCCAAATATTAAGATGATTGACAATAATGTCGTCGATACCTTCTTTATGAAGCATCAAGGGTACTTGATAGACGGTTTTAGCATCGGCGCAGTTGATGACAGCTTCCTTGGGCACGTTACAAAAAAGTGAGATTTTTTGCTTAATGTCGTCGGGAACTGGCTGCTCAGAGCGCAACAAAAGAATGTCTGGTTGAATACCTTGGCTCAAGGCCTCTTTGACTGAATGCTGCGTCGGTTTGGTTTTAAGTTCACCAGCGCTTTTGATCAAAGGCACATAACTTACATGGACAAAGACCGAATTTTTGACACCGACTTCTGCGCGAAATTGTCGAATAGCCTCGACAAATGGCAATGATTCAATATCGCCAATCGTACCGCCAACTTCACAGATCAAAACATCGTGCCCCACTGCGGCGGCCACAATAACTTTTTTGATTTGGTCGGTGATATGGGGGATAACCTGAACCGTGGCGCCTAAATATTCACCGTTACGTTCTTTTTCGAGCACTTCTTGATAAATCTGGCCTGCCGTGGTGCTGTTATTGCGACCCAAATCTTTAGCTAAATAGCGTTCATAATGTCCTAAATCGAGATCTGTTTCGGCGCCATCTTTAGTAACAAATACCTCTCCATGCTGGAAAGGATTCATAGTGCCGGGATCCACATTTAAATAAGGGTCTAATTTTAATATAGAAATATCCAAACCACGAGCTTGCAATAAGGCACCGATGGAGGCAGAAGTGATGCCTTTGCCTAAGGAACTGATTACACCACCGGTTACAAAAATATATTTAGGTTCATGATTTGCCATATTTACGCCTCAAAGTGATTGACATCATATTGTTATCCTAAGCAGGCCTAGGTGGCTAGTGGGTTTTTAGGAGGAGGAGACTAAAATGCATCGTTGTTTTGTGGATCGTTCTTGGATCGATAGTTGGCTTTTAGATGCCAATAAAGCCGTACCCCCCGAAGTGAGCGAGCGTCTGCTCAAAGTGGTGCGCATCAAAGAAAGTGAGCTGGTTGGCTTTTTTGATGGCCAAGGCCGCGAGTTAAGGGGCTTTTTGACTCGTGGTGGAACTTTAATTAATGCGGCTAAGTTTGAAGTGGCTCCTGATTTAGTGAGGATAGTGCTTCTTCAAGGCGCCATTGAGGAAACCAAGATGGCGGAAACCATCAAACGAGGCACTGAGTTTGGGGTAGAAAGCTTTATTATTTTTAAGGCAGAGCGCAGTGATGCTTTTTGTTATGGAAAATTAGAAAAACGCTATGAGCGTTTAAAAAGCCTCGCCATCGATGCGGCCCGGCAAAGTGGACGCTTATTTGTGCCCGAAATTAGCTTTGTGAAAGATTTAAAATCTTTCAAGCCAGAAGGCAAAACCTTCGGCATCTTTGGAGATCTGGATGCTCAGCAAAAATTGTCCATTTCTCTCGCCAGTCATTATGCCCAGGAAGCAGAAATAGCCGTGGTAGTGGGCCCGGAGGGCGGGCTTAGTAAGCCTGAAAAAAATATATTAAGCCAACACGGCTTTAAGTCAGTGCAGTGGGCGCCTTATACGTTAAGATCAGAGTTGGCCTCACTTTCCGCGGTCGCTATTATCAATGCTTTTTTAGGGAGGGCTTGATGCGAGTTGCAGGTGTCTTTAGAGTTTTCGCTAAAGATCTCATCGATTTTTTGACGGTGATGATAGTTTCATGCGCTATTACAGCGTTGGTATACCAGGTCTCTCCTCAGTACAGTGGCCTTGGAATGTCATTTTATTTCTTTGAGGAATTTATTGAGCTATTTATTCAAAATCCCGAGCTTTTGGTTTGGCTTTTTGGTACGGCCTGTGGTTTCACCCTCCTTTACTTTTTAGTGGGGGCCTTAATCGGCAACACTACTTTGGGCGGCGCTTTGCTAGGTCTAAAAATCCTCGATCAAAAGCACTATGAGCCTCTTCGTCTTTGGCAAATTTTTTTGGCTGCCTTTGGGGCTATTTTAGGGGTTTTGATTTTTTTGATTGGCCCGCTCTACGCCTGGTTTTTGAGCTCTTCTCATCGAGGAGCAGGGGAGCATTTTTCCCGCTCTGTGTGGGTTAAGGCCAAAGAAGAGTGAAGCCTCGTTTATGAATAGGCCCGCAGCATCTCAAAAAAGCGTTTAAAGGCGGTAAAAAAAACGAGTGTGGCAAAAATAATGGTGCCCCAGAAAAAGGTTTCTTCAAAAATAATCACGATGGGAAAATAGATAAAGGTCTCCGCTCGCTCGATAAGGCCTGGGCTATAATGAAAACTCTTTTTCGAAAGATTGCGCTCAAAAATGCCCGATAACAAAAAAGTGGTGACACATAAATAAAAACTTCCGAGCAAAATAAGCAACAAAAAGCCACGCTCGGGAGCGTATAAATAAAGGCCAATAACCACCGCGAATTCGACGCTACGATCGGCCAGTATATCGAGAATGCATCCTGCGTCAGAAGATAAGCCAAGTTTGCGTGCGAGGGTGCCGTCGGCCGCATCGAGCAGTCCTGAAGCAAGGAGCAAAAAAACGGCCAGCCACGAATAATGCCAATAAAGAGCGGGCAGGGCGGCCATTCCTAAAATCAACGCCAAAATTGTTAAATGATGAGGCTTTAGTTTAAGCAGGGCACAAAGACCTGCTACTCGGTCAATCAATAAAGTTTGCCATGGTGCTCTAAAATATGAGTCGATCATGAGCTTAGTGGTCGTTTAAGGGCACCAAGACGCGCCAACCAAAGGGATCGGGGGCTTCTCCTCTTTGAATATCGGTGAGGGCTTTTTTGAGGCTGAGGCTGACAGGCCCGGGTTGCCGGTCATTAATATCGATAAATTCTTGATTAAAAATGAGCCGGCCGATGGGACTGATGACGGCTGCCGTACCGCATCCAAATGCTTCTTTGAGTTTATTATTTTTAATATCGCTGATGAGCTGATGAATATCAGTTCGCTCTTCCACGATAGTGAGGCCTAAGTGGCGGGCAAGGCTAATCACTGAGTCTCTGGTCACGCCCGGTAAAATAGTGCCGCATAAAGGCGGCGTAACGAGCCGATCTTCATAGACGAACATAATATTCATGGCGCCGATTTCTTCGACAAAACGACGCTCCAGCGCATCGAGCCACAATACTGAATCAGCACCTAAAGCTTTGGCTTTTTGTAGCGCGAGCACGGAGCAGGCATAATTGGCGCCGGCTTTGGTGTCACCCGTGCCGCCGCGTACTGCCCTAACCATTTCTTGTTCCACGTAAACGCTGACACTTTGGGCGCTGGCAAAATATTGCTTGACCGCGCAGAGTATCACAAAAAAGCGATAATCTTTGGAGGCGCGATAACTGACGCCCCGATCGAGAGGAATGAGACAAGGTCGAATATACATGCTGCCCGGCTGCGGCAGGACAAAATCCTGATCCACGGCCACTAGTGCCTTGATGGCCGCTAAAAATAGCTCGACGGGGACCGGCTCCATGCCGGTGCGCTCTGCCGAATGATAAAAGCGCTCAGCATTCATGCGAGGGCGAAAAAGCGTGATTTCTTGATTCGGCATACGATAGGCTTTTAGACCCTCAAAAACCTGTTGGCCATAATGAAAAGCTACGGCATCAGGTTCCATCAAAAATGGTCCAAAAGGAGTGATGCTGGGGGTCTGCCAGCCACCCTGGTCATGCAAGAAATCACAAACAAATTGGTGATTGGAGTGAATTTTTCCAAATGGCAGCTCATCGCTTGGGTGCGGAGGGAGAATCCGTTTATCCGGGGCCACAAGGGTTTTCACGATCCTAAGCGGAAAGGCAAGGTTATCGCTATGGTTTTTTGAGATCATAAAAAGAACCTCGTAGATAATTCACTGGAGCCATATAGGGAGCTTTGCTTAATGCCGCAAGGCGTTGCCTTATAACGCCGGGAGGGGACCTAAAAGTTCCTGTGTTGAGAATTTTAGGAGATTTTGGTTCAAGCCGGCCTAACAAATTCAATCAAATCCTTTCAATTTGCATAATTAGGTTGCCCCAAACCAGGCGTTTTAATAGGTAAAAATGTATAATTTAAATGTGTTAATAAATATATGCTTATTGCGCCCAAGAAAATTGTAGCAGGAGAAAGGGAGAAAGTTTCTCCAATATTTCAGGCTACTATGATGATAATGAGCGGCTTGATTATTTTCATGAGCTTTTATTATCGTATTGAATTATTTAGGGCTCTTGATGAACCTTTGGTTCATGAGACCATAAGTCCTCAAAAATTAAGAGAATTGGGTGGTTATCCGGAATATGTGGATGTAGGGCTTGAAATAGAGCGTTTTCAAGAATTCAACGTTACCAAAAATCAGTTCACTTTCACGGGAAATGTATGGTTTGAATTTGAGGCAGGATCGGTGTCTATTGATACCTTAAAAGATTTTGCTTTTGATCGTGCTACGATACTTTATCGTTCCGAGCCCGATACGAGATTATTGGGCAGCAAATTAATGGTGCGTTTTTTAATTAAAGTTGCCTTCAATACGGGCCTGGTAAACTCCGATTTTCCCGTTGATGACCATCGTATCAACATAGTCTTAAGCCATCCTTTCGTTTCGCCGGAAGAAATAATTTTTGAAGCCCGTGCAACCAATTTCGTTTTTGATAGCAATTTATTGTCCTCGGGTTGGAATACCATTGATAAATCGGTGAAATCAGGATTCACCGAGGCTCGTCTTTCTGAGCAGGGAACGGAAAAAATGGTATTGCAGCCTATGGTGGCTTTTTCCATTGACGTTGAGCGCTATGGTGCTCGCTATGTGCTGGCCATATTATTGCCGATATTTTTGATGTTCTTCTTAATATTTTATTGTTTATCGGTGGAAGCAGCGCCCAGTGTTGCAGTGTCTCTTGGTGGTATCACGGGTATCTTGGCTTACCGCTATGTTATCGAGCAATTATCGCCACCAACTGGCGATCTCATGATGTCAGACCACTTTTTCTTTCTAATTCTCACGTCAGCAATGTTAGTATTTTTGCTTAATAAACTAGATTTATTTGTTATGCAATTAGATATGAAGAAAAAAGTCTTGGGAGTGGTATTAATTCATATGTTCACGGTCATTGCCTCTATTTATATGTTATTTCCTCGGTGATTTTAATGAAATTACATCATAAATTAATATTTCTATTAGTGGTGGGGTTATTTATACCTGCATCGCTAGGAATATTAATTTCTACTTTTGTAAAACCAGCACCGCCTGAGGAATATACCAAAATTTCGGCCATCAATGTCTATGCTCATAGCCTGCCGGAATTCCCTGACTCCGATGATCGTGACTGGGAAGATCCCCATTTTTTAAATTATTATCACTCCCGCAGTGTTTCCTTTTTGACCAGGGCACTTCAACAATTAGGTATCTGGCAGAGGTCAGCTTGGAGCGCAGTATATCTCTCCAAACTTTTAAAACAGGCGACCAAAAATAATCATGCCATGGGTATGATTGATGGCAAAAAGGCTGTTATCCATATCAAAGCCTCTTCTCCTACGCGCGTATTGGTTTTTGGCGATGTTCATGCGGCATTCCATTCCCTCGTGCGGGATTTGCTGCACTTGCGAGAAAGTGGCATTATTGATGATGATTTAAAAATTCTCGATAAAAATCTATTCATTGTATTTAATGGCGATTTCATAGATAGGTCACCATATTCAATTGACGCGCTTATTTTGTTGCTATCAATAATAAAAAACAATCCTAAACAAGTATTTTATTTGGCGGGAAAGCATGAAAGAGATGGGAATTGGAAAGATTATGGCCTTAAACGCGAGCTTATTTGGCGAGGTCGCGCTTTCTCCCAGCAACCAGTTCCTTTTGAAAAACAGGTCTTAGATTTTTTTAGCTCTTTGCCTACTTCTGTCTATGTCAGCGGTGCCGATGACGATAAAGATGTTATACGCATCTCATTTCATGACCGGGCCTTCCTAGGATATAAAGAAGCTGAGATAGATAAATCTTTTTTAAAGCATGATGAATCCATTAAATATGGAGAAATTTCTGAACGAAATTATGGTCCATCTCCAATCGATGTGCGAGCTGCTTTTAAAACTGAAGAATGGCGTCGCCACAATCGTATAAAAAAGAATGGCTTGGGACAGCTTGATCAGGACCAAGGGGCCACCACATGGGCGGTTTTATCCTCGCCGGTAATGGTTCATAAAGTATTTCTTAATTTTCACTCCGATGCTTTTGCTGAGCTTAGCATTGATAAAAAAGTCACCGATGCGACCATTACTATGCATCATCAAGATAGCCGAACCGCGATTGGCTTTAGTCTCGATCCTCCTATCAATGTCATATCCGGCCGTCTAAGCAGTGAGGCTGTTTCTGAGCTGAGTCTCAAGGTGGGCTCAACCATGCCATTGATTCGAGGGCTCGCCACAATGAGTAGGCAGCTGAAAGCTGGTTTTAGTTCATGTATAAATGAATTTAATCGCACCGATAAAAATCAGGGGAGAAATATTCGTCTTTTTGTCGATAATGACGACTACATTCCGCAACTTGCACGGGAAAATACCATTGCTCATTTGCGCCAAGGCATCAGGTTTTTTCTCTCCCCTCTCGGCACTCCTACTATTTATAATTATTTAGATTTACTTATTGAAAATAAAGCAGTGGTATTTTTTCCTGAAGCCAATAATACCGCTAAAAATGGCGTGGAATTTCCTAATTTAGTCTATTATCGGGCGAGCTATGAATCGGAAGCGCGGACACTCATTCGCGTGATGAAAAAAGATTTTAGCGCTACAAAATTTGCGATTTTTTACCAAGATGATTCCTATGGCCAGGGCCCTTTTAAAGCCGCCATGGAAGAACTTAAAAAACTGGGTGTCACGGAGATTTTGCCCTTGCCCTATACCCGAGGTACCAATTCATTTGCCACGCAAGTTCAACAATTGAAGAAATTTTCCCCCGATGCCCTGGGGCTCTTTTCGGTTGCCCTCCCCACCAAAGAATTTATTCGACAAATCGGGATGAATGACCTTTTGACAGTGAATTTATTTGGTCTGTCGGCCATCAGCGAGGTGGCAATGAAAAAATTTGCTAAGCAAAAAGGATTGACGATTATGTACGGGGCTTCGGTCCCTAACCCCTACATGAGTCCTTTGCCTATCGTTGAAGACTATCGGCGGGCTATGAAGACGGAAAATAATATCTTGGATACTTTTTCCTTAGAAGCCTACATCGGAACCCGGATTTTTCTTTATGCTTTGGGGCAAGCCAAATCTAAGAATCCAAGTCCCATGGAAGTTTTAAAGGAAGTAGAGACAATCAAGAATATGGATTTTCATGGCATTGCCATTGATTTTAATCCCATAACCCGTTCTTTGGCCAAACAGGTCTTTATTGAAACCAATGAACGGATGCTTTGGAAGGCCTATCCGGTGGATTAGCGGGCCCGAAAATAGTCCAAACCCATGGCAAAACGCACTTGCTCCATGGTGTTTTGGGCTTTTTTACGAGCTTTATGGGTGCCTTGAAAAAGCATCTCTTTTATATCGTCATGATTAAGGGCTTCTCGTCGTTCGCGAATGGGAGTCAACAAATCCTGCAAGGTTTGATTGAGCAGATTTTTGATCGTCACGTCGCCAAGACCCCCGCGCTGATACTGAGCTTTTAGCTCTGCCACTTCGGCTTTATCGGGGTGAAAAGCGTCGAGATAAGCAAAAACGACATTTCCTTCCACTTGACCCGGATCGCTTACCTTTAAGTGGTTTGGATCGGTGAACATAGAAAATACTTTTTGTTTGATTTCTTGCGGCGTGTCGCCCAAGAAAATCGTGTTATTCAAAGATTTGCTGGCTTTCGCCTTCCCATCGATGCCAATCAGGCGTGATGCGTGGCTCAAATAGGCTTGACATTCTTTGAGGCATTCGGTGTTATAAATCCGATTAAAACGGCGAACAATTTCATTGGTTTGTTCGATCATGGGCAGTTGATCGTCGCCCACCGGTACCAGTTCAGCTTGGAAAATAGCGATGTCGGCTGCTTGACTGACCGGATAACAAAAAAAGCCCGCAGGGATGGAGCTTTCAAAACCTTTTTGCTGAATCTCGGTTTTGACGGTGGGATTTCTCTCCAAACGTCCAAGCGTCACCAGATTCAAAAAATAAATGGTCAGCTCTGTAATCTCTGGCACTTGCGACTGAATGAGGAAGGTGGTTTTTTCTGGATCGAGTCCTACTGCGATATAGTCTTTGGCTACTTCATAGACATTTTCGGTAATTTTTTCGGGATTCTCAAAATTATCCGTCAGCGCCTGCACGTCGGCAACCATGACGAATTGATCGAATTGAGCTTCAAGTTTAAGGCGGCTTTGCAGTGAGCCGATATAGTGGCCCAAATGTAGACGGCCGCTCGGCCGATCGCCGGTGAGTATGGTCTTTTTCATGACAATTCCTGATTTTAGATCCAAATCTTATCCTGATGGTGGCTAGAAAATCTCTCGGCAATCAGGGTCTGATAAAAAAGCCTCAAATTAAAAGCTTCCCAAACATTGGTCCGCTGCTGCTTCCTCCAAATTCCCTCTGAGCTTCACGATCTCCCACGAGGGCCATAGTGGCGTGCCAGTTTAAACCGAATGGGGCCGATTCGGCGAGCTGTGTTTGTATCATGGAGGAGCCTGAACATCGGACGGGAATTTCTGTATAGTCAAAAGTTTTTACTTTAGCGAAATATTCTGGTGCATATTGATCGTGCTGGGCGTGATTATTTAACTTTGACACAAATCCCGAGCAACGAGCAATCGAATCTCCTTGATAAATTATCTCGCCGTAGATTTGGATATTTTTAGCATCCAGTTGACGAATTTTATTGAAGGCCGTTTTGTAGGATCTGGGCCCGAGTTTTAAAGTGAACTCAAATTCAGCTTGTTTGTCGAGAGAAATGAGCCGTGGTGGGCTCTTAAGGGTGAGCAAATCTTTGCGGTTAAAAATCTCTGCATCAATGTGTTCGTCCCAATTAGGGTGAGGCAGAGATGAGATCAGTAGGCAACATATTAATGCTGTTAAACAAGTATGAACCATGAGATCTGACTTTTTCATGCATGCTCCGCAGATAGCATGAACTTAAGTAGCTCTTCAGCAACAGATTGCTTCCCCAATTATGACCCTCGAGTGGGTCCTAATGCTCGAAGCAATAAATCCTCGCCGTATTATTGCAGCCGATCGCAGCGCCCGCATCAACCCATGATGAACTGGTTGTGTTGAGGTTCCCAATGCCCCCATTTAATAAGACGGTGCCAACGATCCATTCGCCGCAATTTTCCAAGAGGTTCGCTTGTCCCGAGCTGTTGCTGCCGGTCCAAACATTGCCCGATGCGACTACCGTATTATTTTGATTTCTATTGATCAGGTTAACCAGACTGTCAGCATCCACCAAATCCGCGATATTTTCAGCCACGAGCAGGCCGTTGGCGTTTAAGTATTGGCCATTGTGGGTCAATCGATCGATGGCATTGGTGCTGGTTACGTTATTGGACAAAAAAGCAAAATAACTTTTAGCGCGTTCGCTGTCGTTAATGAAGGTCACGGCACTATTTGCTGCAAGGGTGTTACAAATGCAATCGGCCGCCGCTATGCCTGTCAAAACGGTGCCGCAGCCCCCATAGGTTGCAGAGTTTCCCGTTACCGTTGCCAAAATATTGCCAGCGGTCGTAATGCTCGTGACGAATACCGCTTTACAATCGGTATCGTGCAAATCAGCGAGCCCGTCTAGGTCATTATCAATCGTATCATCGCAATCTTCCGCAACTACCATCACCGTGCAAGTGCTATCGCAGCCATCACCACTGACGGTGTTGCCATCGTCGCAAGTTTCGATGCCTTGGATGATGCCATCGCCGCAGACAGGAATGCGGCAGAAATTATCGCAAGCGTCGGCATTGCTTAGATTACCGTCATCGCAGGCTTCGCTGCTTTGTTTGATGGCATCCCCGCAGTATTCAAAGCGGCAAGTGCTTGAACAGGCGTCGTTTGACGAAGTATTGCCATCGTCGCATTGCTCGATGCCGTCGAGTATGCGGTTGCCGCATACTTCATTCTGGCAAATACTTGAACAACCATCGCCGGAAGTATTGTTGTTGTCATCGCACAGTTCGCCAGGATCAGTGACACCGTTGCCGCAAGATTCTAATAAACACGCGAAACACCCATCGCCCGAAACAATATTACCGTCTTCACATTCTTCCACGCCCGCAACGGGATCAAAGAAGCCATCCCCGCATGCGATGGTCCTGCACAAGGCGTTGCAGCTTCCTGCGCTCGGAGGCTCGCAATCTTCGTTAGATTGAATTATCCCATCGCCGCACACTTCATAAAGACAGTCTGGGGAGCAGCCATCATTTGCTACCACATTGCTATCATCACATTCTTCTGCCGGGTCTAATATTCCATTGCCACAACCTTGGTTCAGGCACCGAGCGGAACAATTAAGTCCTCCATCGCATTGTTCACCGGCATCAACGACGCTATTGCCGCAATTTTCCAAAGCACACAAAGTGTTACATCCATCTCCCGCAACAACACCGCCATCATCGCATTCCTCGGTAGCGACTACCAGTCCGTCGCCACACACCAAAGGCTGACATTCCTGGGTGCAATCGATCACGTTATCAAGGTCACTTGGATCACAGACTTCACCTGCATCTATGAGCCCATTCAGACATGTCTCTAAAGCGCACAGGGTGCTACAGCCATCGCCGCTCACGACGTTGGCATCATCACACGCTTCACCGTGAGCGCTATCAAGAATGCCATTTCCGCATACTTCAAAGCGACAGACCGCACTGCACCCATCACCATTGATCCGATTGCCATCATCGCATTCCTCAAAGGCATCATCTTCACCATTGGCGCAAGATTCCAGTTCACAAGCATTATTGCAGCCATCGCCGTTCACCAAGTTGCCATCATCGCATTGTTCTGAGCCCTGATTAACGCCATCACCACAAACAGGCTCCCGGCACAGATTATCGCAGCTATCATTGTTATTAATATTGCCATCATCGCAATCTTCATCGAGTTGCGTGATAGCGTCGCCACAGCGTTCATAAAGGCAAAAAACCGAGCACCCATCATCGGGATTTATGCCTCCGTCGTCGCATTGCTCGCCGAAATCCAGCACGGCATTGCCACAGATTTCGATTTGACAAATAGATGAACATCCATCGCCATTAATTCTGTTGCCGTCATCGCATTGCTCATAAGGCCGTTCGAGCGTGGTATTGCCACAAAGAGCCATGATCGCAGGCGGATAATTGAGGGGCGATACCGAGCTATCATCAAGACTTTCGCTTTCTTCGCTAATAGTAATTTTTACAGGCCCTAAGGGCGAGCTCGGTTCCTGATCCTTGCAACTCGCTGCTTGAGCGATGAAGAGAAGTGAAAAAATAAACACAGTTATAGAATGGGTAAGCAACATTCATAATTAATATAATTAATCGTCATTGAAATCACTTTTATTGCTTAATTTGTTTTTCTAGAAAAAATAAATGCTGACGAGGAGCGCCGCCGCAGAAAAAATTGGTAAAAAAAGGACCTTAGGCAGCAAATTATCTTCAAATTTTATGATTCGGTATATGGCATAATCAGTAAGTTCGGCATGAACCACTAAGAAAGCATTGACGGCCACATAAACAATGCAAAGATAAGCAATAACATACATGTATTCAAGATAAACAATGCCAACCCCAGCCAAAACCTCTCTCAAGTGGATATGAGCGAGCAATATGACAAAAAACAGGGCACCGCATTGTGTCAAAATTTCCAGAAAGCGAAAATTATAAATTTCTCGCTTGGCTTCGTCAAAGGTGATCGATAGCAGCGAAGAAAAGCATAAAATAATTACAATTATAAGAGGTAAAACATTTATAATTAAAGCGTCTATAGCGTCACGCTTAATAACCATGTTGAAATATAGTTCAGGGAAATTCTTCTGGCTTTTGGTCCCGACATAGCCAAAATTAGAATCATATTTATGATGTTGATAACGAAAGAAGGTCTCAATTATATCATAGCCTCCTAAAACAATTTCTGGGTCGATACCAAATTTATCAGGTGGCCGGGTGCTGTCGTAGGAATCCAGGTCGGGGACGAGCAGGGCGACTTGATTAAAATCTTCGTGCCACATTCTTAAGCGCACCGTTTTGTGGTCAAAAGGATATTTAGTATAATCAAATCTTTGACTTATTTTCCCCTCAAAAAACCAGCCCACCGTTTCTGTAGTTTCGCTCTCCCAGCGATAAGCCACTTTCTTTTTCAAGGTTACCGCTTCAGGCAAAACAAAACCCTGCGTCACTTTGCCTTTGGAGGAGTGAGGATATTTTTGCCAAACATAGCCAGATATATAAAATGAATTCGCATCCAGCCAATCAACTGATTCAATAAAAACCCCGGTTGGAACATAAAGAGGAATCTTATCCCTCGGAAGGCCGGTCTTTTTCCAATGCTCATTTAGATAATTTTTTATCGAAGCTTTATCGGTTAATTGATAGGCATCTGGATGATAGGCCTGATAAACTTTAATTAAATAAAAAATGGATATGGTTCCAAGCAAAAAGGTAACCAAAAAAGATGCTGCCCAGTAAGCTTGTTTTAAAAACATGACAGATCCTTCCCATAATAGTTATTTGCTATTGTATATCGAGAAGTAGCTAGCGCCAAAAAGACTGCATTTCTCAACATAGAGTCTTTGGCGCGAATAATCCGTCATGGCGTGCGTAGCGTGGCCATTGTTCAGGCTTATTGCCACTTCGATGGAGGGCGGCGTAGAAATTTAGCGTATTGTATTGAATGTATTCGAGTGTGATTGGGTGGTAATGCCTTTGGATGAAATCGCGATAAATCAGGTTGATAGACGCTTAGATAAACTACGAACTGTATTAGCTGAAGCACAGGTGGCGCCTGGATGGATATATTATATGCGCCATGCCTTAAAATTGACCCTGGAAAATCTTTCCAAAATATCAGGCTTTCTAAAACCCATGTTGGCCAAGTGCTATGCAGCATCGATTCGATATTTAAGCGCGCTCGGCATAAATTCAGGTAAGCCACTTCTAAGATTAATATCCCCTGAACTCATCAAAACAGACGTTTTTGAAGAAGGAACGTGCTTTGGTTTTAATCTTCATGCTTCAGCGGCGATTAGGCCCATGATGGCCGAGGACTTGAACGTATTTTACGCTACATGGGTCGCCCTCCTAATCTCCCCATCGTATGATGAGATTGAATCTTTGTTATTAGAAAATTTGGAGAATAAATTAAAGAAGTTTCGCACTGAAGATAATGACCCAATTAATGCTATCGCTTTATTTCACACTTATAAACTAATTGTTGAGGGCGGGTTTAGTTATATCCAAAAAGAAATTTCCTCTAAGTTGACTCAATATTTGGGTATAAAAGAATCTATGTTCATGGATGATAAGTTAGATAAAATGACAGTGTGCGGCAGTTTTAGTCCTTCAGAACGCACCTTTGCGCTTCCTATGAAAACTAAGAGTTCTCGTTATGCGGGTGAGAATGCATTTGATACGAAACTTGAACAGTGGTTTAAAGCTAACGCTTCAGATTCAAGGCGTCATCTCTGAGTATGAGCGCGAAAAAATCACTAAGAATGCACGTGATGGGTCCTTATATGCCAAGCTTGCCAAATCCAGCTGTCGCCAAAGACCTAAGGCAGAAAGGATACCGCCATTAATAGCCACTTTTAGGCCTAATTAAACTTATAATTCAGCCATTTAGCAAGTTTATCACATAATTTTTTAAGTCGTTTACTGCATTTAAATAAGTTAATTAAAAATTATCACTTAAGCTAACTAACCAATATATATGGTTGTTTTTTTAGGTGTTGATATTTAATTTTCAAGCAATAATTTTAAATCTTAATTGATAAATTTAGGATATTAAAATGAATAAAATTAAAATTATTGTAAGTATTTTTGCCGCAATATTTTTTGCAAATTTTTCTTTTGGAATGGATGATTTACCTAAGCCAGATGAAGATTTATTTAAGGAACTACATGCAAAAGAAGAAGAGAATATATTAAATTATACAGAAGATAAATTTATAAAAATAACACTAACAAAAGCAAAAAAAGAGAAAAACAAAAAAAGAAAAAACTCTGAAATTGGTGTTTGTGGTTTAATTGAAATACCCGACTTAAAAAGTTGTAAAGCAAAAAGAAAACTGATATTTGATGAAAATAGTTATAAGGCTGTAGAAAATAATAAACGAAGAAAATTAAACTAATCTTTCAAGCAATCTAATAAAAATAGCAGGCCATTAGGAGCCATGAACAGTACTTTGCTTGAAAGCTGCAAGTCTACGTTTTATGCATGTACACAAGATCTGCCGCTCCTCAATGTAACTGAATATTTTGAAACAAACTGTACAGAGCCTTTTGACAATTGCATGCGCCAATTGCTTTCGGTAAATGCTCCCTGGCCACAAGAATGCTATCAGGCAACGTCTTCATTGCCACCGATATGCAAGCAAAATGCGATTTTGCCCGGGCGGTTGCCAAGCGCGCTGTGCCGGGATTTGATGCTGATGATTTCTGCCATCCCGGATAAAAATAAAACATATCGGGCATTAAACAGATATTTTAACTATTTTACTTCCACTTTTTTTCACCGAGAGTCCTAATTATTTGCCTTCACAATAAATCCCCAAGGTAAACTCCGTTAGAAAGTTAAGAATGAATAGATATTAATGCATTACTACTATGGAATTCAGTTTTTATTTGAGGTATAATAGTGAGTAGTGTTATGGATTTAAATTAATAATTTACAATAAAATTAATATGTTGGCGAATAAAATGAATAATATATATGGTAATTTCCATGCCTTTAAACAGGTAGGAAAAAAGTTTTCACTTGTTTTCTTGTGCATCTTCTCTTTAAGTCTAAGCAGTGAGGAATTCCCAAAGATACTGCATTTTATTTGGCTTGGTGGTGTTCCCTATAGCGAAAATATTAATACGGTTAATCAATGGATTGCTGAAAATGCCGATTATAATATTATTATTTGGTACTCAGAAGAAGATCTAATTAATAGAGCTAGTAAGAAGCAAATTAGAATTAATAATAATAGTGATTTTAAAGCAATGCTTCAATCGGATTACCCTAGTGCACATAGCGTAAAAAAATATTTTAATGACACCTTTAAAGGGAAAAATGTCTCTATTAAAGCTCTGGAAAGTTTATGGGAATCGCTCAAGCAAGAAAGGGAAACATCTTTGGATCAAGATTCTTTGCATTACGTAGCGCCATCCGATATTCAATCTCTAAAAGAAGCTTTTGATATGGAGGCTTTAAATCCAATTCCCCAAGCAAGAAATTTAGCAGCAGCCAGTGATATTGCTCGAGTTTTATTATTATATTATTTTGGGGGCATTTATTTCGATTTCGATGTTAAGGCTGTCAATAGCTATAAATTAGCATTGGCTCCAAGTCCATTCGGCTTTAGAATGGACATAAAAGGAAACCAACAATGCAATAATTTATTAGCCTCTATTGGCCATTCTAAAAACATAGTAAATGTCGTTAGAAAAATGGCGAGCAATTATAATGAGATAATTCTCGACCATAAAGAAAAAAAGGTCTATGACGATCATGATGTGTTGAGATATTTTAATGAATTGCAGAAGTATTTAGAAAAATGTTCTAAGCCTGGCCGATCTTTATATTTCACTATTTTAACCCAAAAAATAGATACAAGAGAACTGCCGCTTATAGACGGTTTTTGTCCTGGAAAAATTACTAGATTACAATATAAAAAATTTGGTGTTATTCCTGTCAGTGTTTCGCCTTCTGAGGAAGGGGCGAAAATGGGCATGAGTCTAAAAAAAGTAGCTTTAACTGTTGAAATTTCCGGCCCAGCTGTATTTGGCGAACTCATCACCAACCTAAAAAATGAGATTCAAAATAGCGCGAATTTTTCTATTGAAGATATTGCTATGCCCGAAGAATATTTTGGTATAAATACTACATTTATCAATTGGAGCCTTTAGCTTTAGTTCTCGGATTTAGTTCCACAGACTTGCATTTTGTACCTGGTAAGAAGAACAGTAGCTTCAACCTGTTAGGCTTTACTCACTATTGGGGCAAGTCAAGAAGAGGTTACTGGGCAGTTAAGCGCAAGACCGACAAAGGTCGACTTAGCGCGGCGATTAAACGTGTTGGTAAATGGTGCCGTGAAAATCGTCACAAGCCAATCAAAGAGCAAAATCGCATACTCAACACAAAGCTGCGAGGCCACTACGCTTACTACGGTATTAGCGGTAACTCAGCCGGCTTATCCCGATTCTGCTGCGAAGTAGAACGGCTCTGGATGAAATGGATAAGTCGGCGTTCCCGAAAGGCACCAAAGAGCTGGGAAAAGCTCAAAGGAATCCTTCGACGCTTCCCACTACCCAAACCAATACCTATTCACTCTGTACTCCGCTACGTAGCGAATATCTAATCTGACGAGCCGGATGCGGGAATTCCGCACGTCCGGATCTGTGGGAGCCCTGGCGGAGTAATCTCCGGGGCCACCCGGCTGCTTCTTATACTCGGGTGACAATAACGTCAATGCTTTTAGTAAAGAACTGACAATGTGTCTTTACAGG
>CAYJDW010000003.1:0-45020 GCA_964368985.1 uncultured Myxococcales bacterium
ATTCGTCGCTCCACCCTCTCCCCGAGCCCTCTCCCGCAAGCGGGCGAGGGAGTGTAGTGCCCGTCCTTAGCCTCAAAACCTTTTATGCAACAACAACTTTGAAAAGTGGGAATATGGTTCGCTCTCGCTCTCTTTTTTTTAGAAAAATTCAAGGAGAAAGACGGGAAACCGACCAAGAGTTTGGGCCTTTTCTCTCATACATAAAGCGATCGTGGAGTCGGTTTTTTCTTCCTTGCCAAAATTCAAAATAATCTGGACTTAATCGCAAGCCCCCCCAGTGAGGGGGACATGGCACGTCTTGATCGTTAAACTTAGCTTCGATGTCTTTAACGGCTTGGTCAAGTTCAAGCCGCGACGAAAGTTTCTCGCTTTGGCGAGAAGCCCAGGCGCCAAGTTGAGCGCCGCGAGAGCGGGATTTAAAATAGTTTTCCGAATCCGAGCGATTGGTCTTTGTAACCAAGCCGCGCACGCGCACTTGGCGCTCAAGCTCGGGCCAAAAGAAGGTCAAACACGCATGGGGATTAGCCGCCAAGGCTTGGCCTTTAGCGCTTAGATAATTGGTGAAAAATACTAAACCGCGTTCATCAAACTCTTTGATAAAAATCACTCTCGCGTCAGGATGATTATCTAGGCCTATGGTGGATAATACGGCAGCATCCGGCATATTTACTTGATTATTGAAAGCGTCTCGCCACCACGTGGAAAATTGAGCAATTGGTTCGAGACTGAGATCCCCTTCGGCCAACTCATGTTTACCGAAATCTTTAGAACTAGCGCTCGAAGTCATATTCCCTCGCTAAATGTCTTCTTGATTGACAACCAAGCCCTGGTAACGCCTCGCAATAATAATGGCAAGCACAAGCCACAAAATCACCAGCAGCAAAGAGAGCTCCATGACATAGGCGGTAAGCCCTACCGCTATGAGACCCATGAGGAGAATGGAGGAAAAACCTCGTGCCATGCGGTACATGAAGATATCAATAAGGCCCTTGCCTTGCGTTTTTTCTTCCCGTGACAAGGGAATGTAAAGGATTTCTTTGACGCCCCGCAGAAGAGAATAATCGAGGGCCTTACTGCTAATTTTCACTGCTAACATAATGGCGAAACTAGGCATAACCACAAAGGCCAGCATGAAGGCTGCCAACAAAAAAGGTATGCTTTTAAAAGTATTGCCTATGCCAAAGATTTTAAGAATAGGCCCGGTGAACACCTGGATACTAATGCCGACAACATTTACCGCAGCATGTATGTAGCCAAGCATTTCAGTACGCATATCGGTATTGACGTAATTTTCTTGCAGCATTGAGTTAAAACGATAATCAATGAGACCAATTACCACCTGAACCGTGCATACCAAAACCGCCAAAGGCACCAGATATTTGCTCTGAAACAGGGTCTTAATACCCACCCCAACATCAGTTTTTTTCTTGTTTGCTTGGGGTTTTTCGTCGCCAATGCTACGCGCGCAATAGGCAATTACAAAACCCAAAATCAACATAATAACCAAAGAGCATAAAGCCCAACGAGAGCCCACCGCCCGCGCAAAAGGCCCCACTAATAAATTGCCAAAAACTCCGCCCAGCGAACTCATAGCCATGGCCAAGCCATAAGTATGGCGCGCGGTACTGATGGAAAACACCATATCGGCAAAACTCCAATAGGTTTCCATCAACACCACCATGTAGAGCTCTTTCCAAATATAAAGAATAAAAATGGCAGGCACAAAACCGGCAAAATAAGCCACTAATAAAACGCTCAAGAGGCCTGCGCACACGAGGGACGCCCACCCATAAAGGGAAAGGATCGAGAATTTTTGATTGATGCGATTGTAAAAGGCAATCACAAATATGGAGCAAAAGGCCGTGATTAGCCAAGCATTGGGCAAGGTGTCGCTGGAATAATGTTCTAGGTAGATGGAATCGATGCAGGGCCGGGCAAAGGAATAGCCAAAGATCAATAAAAAACCCATGATATATAGAGTAATTATTCTTTTAAACTGAAGTGAATTAGCATTTTCCATCAGATAACAGCCTATATAAATTATATCTTTTTTAGTTTAGCAGAATTTCATTTCGAATCTAGGAAACTGGATCTGCCTATCCCAGGGTCAGCACGGCTTGTCAAAGCGGGTTTGTGGCACTTGGTGTCAGTTTTTGGGGCCATTATAGCTCACAATAAATAAAAGACGCAGAATGCACGAGCAAACTCAGCCAAAGTGAGGTGTACTTCACAAACATTTTTAGCTCATAAAATCGTAGTTATGAGCTCAGCTGGCCTTGCTGCATAAATGTGGCCGGTTTTACCTCAACAACTCCTCTCCCGCAAGCGGGCGAGTGAGCGTAGGTGCAGGCCTTAGCCTCCAAAATTATTTATGCAACAACGCCAGCTCAGCTTTGGGAATGAAATCAGAACAAAAAGTACCAAATCATGAAGTTTGGCGAATTGCCACAAGAACCGTGGACGTTTGGCCTCGCATAGTTATGGAGTATTTGATGTTGAAGACGATGCCAATAAAGTAATCGTAAGTGGTCCTTTCAAACCATGCGTCGCTATTGCAGTGACTGATGGTCGTAAACTTGTTCTCTTTCATGCTAATCCTTCTAATAGAATAAATCATATCAATTCTGAACTTTGTAAAACACATAAAAGCCACGATTAAAGAAAGTGGAATTAGTGATGAGAATATCACCGCCAATAGATGGAGCTTGAAATCACAACCTCATCAGGTACAAAAAAGCTGCAACGGCATATATTATAAGGCTGAAAAAAATATAAGCATAAGAATGAATGATTTAATCAATCATGGGCAGAAAAAAACTATTAATTTTTGGTCTATTGGTTTAGTTGCTGAAAATGTTATGAAATTTGCCACCGAAAAAGTTGACCTAAAGAAAATTTTTGGAGCAGAAATAATGGGTCTTTCCTCGGTAAATTATAATCAGCTCTTAGAGCTGACAAAATCCTTAAATCCCTACAAAGAGCAACTATTTATTCCTCAGGTAAATGGGTTTTATATTCTTTTAGAAGGTCTTTTTAAGAAATATTTTGAAGAGAAATCAGGTGAAGAATTTTCGCCTTTAAAGCCAATGAGATTTAATAGTGTAGATTTTTTTAAGCACTAATCTCGAGCAATACAGCATCATATTTTGAGCCCGAAGCTGCGCCCATACGCGTGGATTGCCGGGCTTTCGTTCGGGGTAATAACGGGAAACCTGGCCAGGCCCTTGTCAGGCTCTTTTGGGGAGCTTAAACTCTTCCGAGAATCTGATTGTTGATTAATTTTAATGGGTTAGAATACAGGCATTTTTATAGGTTGCTTAAATCAACAACTATTAATACATATGCTTAATAAATAACAATTTTAGGGCAATCATTGGAAAGCTTTTATGAATCTTAAAAATTACTTAAATTATTTTGTTCAATTATCTCTAAGCTTAAGCCTTAGCGCCCTTTTCCTCGTGTCTTGCGGGGCTGACGATGAAACCAAAAAGCTAGAGAGCTCCACCACTCCCGAAGCTCCTAAAAAGCCGGGAGAGCAAGCGAAAGAAGCTGCAGCTCCCATTAGAATATTAAGCCTTGATGGTGGTGGGATTCGCGGTGTCATAGCTGCCCGAATATTGGCCGGATTTGAAAAAGAAACCGGGAAAAAAATTCATGAATTATTCGACATCTTTGCGGGAACCTCAACTGGAGGGCTTTTGGCAATTATTCTTAACTCGCCGCTTAATGGAAAGGGGCCGATGTCCGCCCAGGAAGCGGAACAGTTTTATGTTGCCAATGGAAAAAATATTTTTAAATATAACTGTTCCAGATATACGAAACGGGAAATCTGCCTTTTGCGCGGGCCTCTGTACAATTCTTCATCGATAGAAACCATGATAAGCAGCTTGTATGGCAACCAATTATTCAGTCTCGCATTAAAGCCTCTGGCCATTACTACTTTTGACATTGAAATGAGCGAAGGTATCTCTTTAGAAAGCGATTCTCCCCGATTTCAGCATTTAAGCATACTTGAAGTCGGCAGAGCCACCTCCGCTGCTCCCACTTTTTTTGAACCTAAAGTAGTTTCACTCAAAACTGATGCCGGAGGTTTCAGCGAAACTTATTTAGTGGATGGGGGACTCTATAAAAATAATCCCTCGCAGATTGGCTACAAAAAAGCCATCGATAAATTTGGGCAGGAAGAAGTAAACCGTCGTGGCGTTATTTTAATTTCCATTGGCACGGGTCGGGAAGTTTTGAATAATCATGAAGGCAAAATATTGCTGAAAGCCGGTGCACTCACATGGGCACCTGCTATTATTGCCGCGATGATGTCGGGGACTTCGCTTGAAGATGAAAAAATTATGCTTGATATTTTTTCTTCCCTCTCTACGAGTTCTGCTTATCTGAGAATCCAGACTATTCTCAATAACCATGATTATCCAAAGATTGGAGAAATGGATAATGTGGAACCTGCAAATATGAACTTATTATTAGAAGCTGCGGAAATTACTAAAAAAGAGAAAGAGTATTTGAAGGCGATAGAGCTTTTGAAGCGTTAATGGGTTTTGCTGATTTGTCTCCTCGTGCTTGACCCGAGTATCCAGGTTAGAGGTATTGCGTGGATTGAAGTCTATCGAGGTCCCTTCATAAGCATAAGCTCGATGTGAAAAGAGTGGCCGTTGATTTATGCAGCAACGCGCTATAGAATAGGCGCATTCTATCCCCTTGGAAATACCCATGTTCAGCCAAGCTCCCTATGACAGCTCAGAAAATCTCTTTCGCCGCGATTCTTTTTTGGTAGGCCTCACGCGTCGTTTTATGCATAAGGAAAGCTATTTGTTGCTGGCCCCTCAGTTGGAGAACTTAGGCGAGGCTATCTTGAGCCAGGTTAAAGAATGGGGGGAGCGGGCCGAGAAAAATCCGCCGCGTCTCGAAAACTCTGATGTTTTTGGTCATCGGGTCGACCGATTGCACCTTTGCAATGAATGGACGCGCATCAAAAAATTCGCCACCCAAAATCGCCTCGTGGCCATTGGCTATGACAAACGTCTGCGCCAGGGACGTCGAGTGGCGCAAACGGCAATGCAAATAATGTTTTCCAGCTATTCCTCAAATGTTAGCTGCCCTTTGGCCATGACCGATGGCGCCATCAAATTATTGAGTGAATATGCTCCCAAAAATATCAAAGAGCAGATTATTCAAGAGCTGCTTGGTAAAGACGATAGCGCAGCTTTTTGCGGACAATGGATGACAGAGCGCATTGGCGGCTCTGACTTGAGGCACCTTGAAACTCACGCAACTTTGGCGCGCAAAGAAGAGGATCAAGAGACCTATCGGTTATATGGTTTAAAATGGTTTTGCTCGGCAGTAGACAGCGAATACGCATTAGTTTTAGCGCAAATCCCCCATGAAGGACCGTCGCTATTTTTGTTGAAAGTCTGGAATCAGGCTAAGTTATGCGATGGCATAAAAATCGAGCGTCTAAAAAATAAATTGGGCACCAAAGCTCTTCCCACCGCCGAAGTGCGCCTTGAAGGTGCGGTGGCTACGCTCATCGGTGTGAGGGGCAAGGGCATTACTGCTGCCTCTCCGATCCTCACCATCACTCGTTTTTATAATGCTTTGGCCTCGGCGAGCATAATCAACCGCGCTTTTTTCGCGTGTTATAATTATGCGAAAGTTCGCCATAGTTTCGGCAAGGCTCTCATCGAGCATCCACTTCATCAAAAAACTCTCGCTGATATCGATGCAAAACGCGCTGGCGCCATCGCACTATGTTTTGAATTAGGGCGCCTTTTGGGTCGTGTGGAAGAGGCTCCTGAAGCAAAAGATGCGGCCCTTTTGAGAGTACTTATTCCGATTGCTAAACTCATGCTTGCCAAATGGGCCGTACTTTGCGCCAGCGAAGCTATGGAAGCTGTGGGCGGTATCGCTTATTTAGAAGATACCGAGTTTCCCCAATTATTACGGGACGCTCAAGTTTTGCCCATTTGGGAAGGCACCACTAATATTTTGGTGCACGACATGCTGAGAGCACAAAATAAAGAAAGCGGCCTCGCTATTCTTCTCAAAGATCTCTGCGAACGCGCCAATGCCGTGATGATTGATGAAAGCGATGCAAGCCGCATTCTAAAAACTCGCCTGCAACAAATCAGCGAAAAAGTTATTAGCGCGGTCCATAAATCCGAAGATAATAGTTCTCTTTATTTAGAATCTTTTGCGAGAAAAGCGGCCTTCTCGATTGGCGCATGCACCATGGCTTTATTGCTGGCTGAGGCAAAGCCTTTTATTACCGAGAAAGACCCTTTTGCATCCACCCGCTTTACTACTTTTGTGGAAAATAATTTATGCGGGCATTTTTCCATGTAGCGCACCCAGCATTAACGCATCGATAATGAAGTTGTCTTTGCTCCTCGTTTCCGCCATGGATTCAAAAAACCTGCCACTATTTCATCGGGCAAGGGAAACTTCTCTGGATTAACGACACCAATACTCTTTGGCTTACGCCCGAATCTCCAGGTAAAAGTGCCCAAGAGTAAATCCCAAAAGGGAATGTCGACGCTGTAGTGCCCTGCTTCTTCTAGATTCTCGCTATGATGCAGGCGATGCTGCTCAGGACTTACCAGCAAATAATTCAGCCATCCGAGCCGCACGTCGATATTGGCATGAACAAAATAGCCTTGCATGGTATTAAACATGGCCACCACAAAAATGGCAGGTTGTGAAAGGCCTAATATAATCAAAGGCAACTGCGCAAGCACCCGACGACCAAATACATCAAGCACATGATTCACTCCATTATTGCCGACATTGACCTTTGGCTCCACGTGATGAATGCCATGAACCAACCACAGCCACGGATGCACATGCGTGATGCGATGAAAAATATAAGAACCAAGCGAGCTCAATCCGAGCGCCAAGGGAATTTCAAACCACAACGAAAAAGATGATTTCAAAGGTGATAACACCGCCGCGATTCCATGCACAGCTGCCACCGCCATGCCGCCCCCAAACATCGTGATAATTAAATAAATCCCATCGCGCAGCCATTCTTTCAGCGTTGGTTGCCATGCTCGCTCGTAGGGAATGAGAATTTCCATCAAGGCCAAATAGGCGATGGTCCACACGAGGAATAAAATATTGCAGGTGCCAAAATTGAGTTGCCAATGAAAAGTCGCCCAAACAGTGGCGAGGGCAGAGAGGAATAAGAAGGGATAACATAGGGCGCGCAGCAATGTCGTACCAAGCTTTGAATCTGTGCTCATGAAAAGATTCCTCGAGGTTTTGGAGAGTTTAAAAAACTGATTCTCCAAGGAATTTATGCCCTGCTGTTTCGTTTTCGCCATTAGAGAGTCTCATAGCCTCCCAAAAAATCCCCGGAACAAAATCCTCGCCATTAGAGTTATTCCCTGTGCCTCGCCAAACTCAGCCTTAGGAACAGATGATGACCAATCTTAGCAATCTGGCCGCTCCCGAAAAGATAGCAATAATCGGCATAGGTTGCCGCTTTCCTGGCGGTGCCAACGATTACGAAGCGTTTTGGCAAAATCTTATTGCCGGCAAAGATTGCCTAAGCGCGACGCCAAAGTCTCGCTATAATGCGCAAAGTCTCTACAGCAAAGACAAGGCTAAAGCGGGAAGATTAACCGGCGGGCGAGGTGGTTACATTGATGGGTTCGATGAATTCGATCCGGCTTTTTTTGGCATCGGTCCTCGAGAAGCTGAATGCATGGATCCGCAGCAGAGAAAATTATTGGAAGTTGCATGGGAAGCACTTGAAGATGGGGGGCAAAAACCCTTTGATATGGCCGGCCAACACGTCGGCGTTTTTATTGGTGGCTTTACTCTCGATTATAAAATTGTCCAATTTGCCGACTTAAGTTTCAACACCATTGCCGCACATACCGCCACTGGCACAATGATGACCTTGTTATCAAATCGTCTCTCTTATTGCTTCGATTTTCGCGGGCCCAGCATGTCGGTTGATACGGCATGCAGTTCTTCATTAGTCACTATTCATCTCGCTTGTCAAAGTTTGCTACGCGGGGAAAGCAGCCTGGCACTTGCTGGGGGCGCTTTGCTTCACATGACACCGCAATATACCATCGCAGAATCGAAGGGCGGATTTTTGTCACCCGAAGGGAAATCATGCACCTTCGATGCCTCCGCCAACGGCTATGTCCGCGCTGAAGGTGTTGGGATTGTCGTATTAAAACGCCTTTCGGATGCTCTACGTGACCAAGATCTCATTCACGGCGTGATTATTGGCAGCGGCGTAAACCAGGATGGCCGCACCAATGGCATCACGGTTCCAAGCGCTGATGCGCAAATATCCTTGATCCGAAAAGTGTGTAGCGAAGCAGGAATAGTCCCCGGCGATTTACAATATGTCGAGGCCCACGGCACTTCCACGCCGGTTGGCGATCCCATCGAGGTGAATGCTTTGGGGCGCGTGCTCAAAGAAGGGCGCAGCGATGATCAAAAATGTTTTGTGGGCTCCGTGAAAACCAATATTGGTCACACGGAAAGTGCAGCTGGTGTTGCGGGTCTCATTAAAACCGTGCTCAGTCTCAAACATAAAATTATTGCCCCACATATTAATCTCACGACGCCAAATCCTGAACTCAAGCTTTCCTCACAACCTTTTCAAGTTCCTCGCGAGGCTACCCCCTGGCCCGATCATGAAGGCCCCGCACGTGCGGGGGTAAACTCCTTTGGCTTTGGCGGCACCAATGCTCATGTGCTTTTAGAAGAGCCTCCAAAGCGCGCGATCTTGACCGAACGAAAAATTCCGAGCACAGGCATTTTGCCATTAACCGCACGCGATGCCACTTATTTCCCAGCCATGGTAAAGCGAATGCGCGACGCTATTGCGAGCAATCCTGAAAATTTACCAAATATTGTCTATAGCCTTGCTCACCGTCGCCAATCTCTCGACGCTAACTTGTCTTTCATCTACAAAAATCCACAAAATCTACTGAGTGTTCTGAATGCTTTTCTCGATGGCGAAACCAACCCAAATATTATTGCCAACGAAAAACTAAAAACTGAAGACCGGCCTTTAGTCTGGGTCTTTAGCGGAATGGGCCCTCAGTGGTGGGCCATGGGGCGGCAATTATTTGAGAATGAACCGGTGTATCGAAAAGTAATCGAAGCCTGCGATCAAGAAATTAAAAAAATCGCCGGCTGGTCGTTGATTGACGAATTAAATGCTGAAGAAACTCAGTCCAATATGGCGGAAACATGGCTTGCCCAGCCCGCCAACTTTGCCATGCAAGTGGCCTTAGCCGCGCTTTGGCGTGCTCATGGCATTAAGCCCGACGCCATTGTTGGGCATAGCACTGGTGAGGCCGCGGCCTTTTATGAAGCTGGCGTTTATAGTTTCGAAGATGCGATTAAAATTATTATTCATCGCAGCCGTTTGCAGCAGCAGTTAATCGGCACCGGCACTATGCTTGCGGTAAGCTTGACCGAAGAAGAAGCTCTTACCCGCATTGCCCCTTATGGCGACCGGATTTCCATCGCTGCCATCAATAGTCCTACCGCCATGACCTTGTCAGGGGATCAGGAACCTCTTGCCGAGCTTTGTGAAAAGCTTCAGGCCGAGCAAATTTTCGCGAAATTTCTCACGGTGGGAGTCCCTTATCACAGCGCCAAAATGGACCTCATCAAGGATCAACTTTTTCAATCATTGGCAGATATCACCGCCCATCCGACGAACATGCCCTTGTATCTGACAGGTCGTGAAGGCCGGGCCATGGGACCAGAACTAGATGTCCACTATTGGTGGGACAATGTTCGTGGCTCCGTCCATTTTAAGCGGGCCATCGATCAACTTAGTCACGACGGCTATCGGCTCTTTCTTGAAATCGGGCCTCATCCAGTTTTGGGTCATGCGATTCAAGAATGTCTCACAAAAAATAATATCAAAGGTATCCTCTTGGCCAGTTGTCGACGACAAGAGGACGAAAGTGTTCGCTTCAAAAGATCGCTTGCGGCTCTTCATAATCTAGGATTAAAAATTGACTGGGACAGCATGGTCACTGGGAGTCCGGTGAGCTTGCCGTGTTATCCATGGAAACGCGATCGCTATTGGCTAGAAGCAAAGAGTGTCGCCCAAGTGCGCCTAGGGCAATTCGATCATCCACTCCTCGGACGCCGTCTTGCCACTGCTGATCCGGCTTGGGAATTATTGCTCGACGTGGAACACCAAGCCTATTTAAGCGACCACCGCATTGAAGGAAATGTCTTGTTCCCTGCCGCAGGCTTTATCGAAATGGCCTTTCAAGCCATGCATGCCATGACCAATGACACTTCTGCGAGCGTCGCTGATATTGAACTACGCAAAGCCTTGTTCGTCCCTGAATCGGAATTAAAGCCGGTGCAGTTTTCATTCAATAACGAAAACGCTTCTTTCACTATCGCCACTACGCCGCAAGACAATAAGGAACCAATCATTCATGCCACAGGTAATCTTCGAGGATGCCAAGGCAATCTTTTAGCCCAATCGCTATTTTTTGAAGCAATGCAAAAAGGGTGTTCTCACGAAATGGCCAGTGCCGAATGCTATGAAATCCTCGCCGACATGGGCTATCATTATGGTCCGGCATTTCGTGGGATTGAAAAAATTTGGATCAAAGAAGGAGAAGCGCTCGCTCGCATTATTCCAAGAGAACTTGGAGATGAAAAAGATCATCACCACCTTCATCCAACCTTATTAGATGCTTGTTTTCAAACTCTCCTCACGACGGAAATTCCTCTGCGTACTTCTGAATCAAGCGGCATTCGCTTGCCATTAACGATTCAAGAAATCCGCATGCGCCCAATCGGCTGTCGAGAGATCTGGGCACACGCACGCATCACGAAGCGCAGCAACGAGGAAGTGGTCGGCGATATCACCATCCTCGACGATCAAGGTCAGTGTTTAGGCTTGGTAAGTGGGTTTCGAGCAGCGAATGTCGATAAGGCGGCTGCCAAAGTAAATCTTGCCACCATTGATAATTGGCTCACCGAAATCACCTGGATAGAAAAACCAATTAATCCCGAACAGATGACTCCGAAATCACCTGGAAGCTGGCTGCTATTGTCTGACAAGCAAGAACTCGCTGGATGCATCGCTGAAAAAATAAACGAGGCTCACGAAGAGTGCTTTTTAGTATCGCCAGGATCGGAGTTTTCTTTCGATATCAAAGCCAAACGCGCGACCGTCTCGCCGTGTTCAAAAGAACACTTCACGCAGTTATTCATGGCTTTAAAAAATGCCAACGCACCTTGCAAAGCTGTCATAAATTTGTGGCCACTGAATACTCCCAGCTTTGATCAATGTGAAATAGCTGACTTAAAATCAACCAATAATCATGCCACCTACCCCTTGATCGCCTTGGCTCAAGCGATGCTCAGCGACGATAATCAAGCGCGATTAATAGTCGTTACGAGAGGTGCTCAAGCCGTTGCGAAAAACGATAGTCCCGAAGCTTTGACTGCCGCGGCGTGGGGCACTGCCAGAGTGCTATGGTATCAGGAGATGATTGCCAACAATGGCAAACTAATCGACCTCGACATGAATTCTCACGATAGGGAAAAAGAGGCAAATCGCATCTTTGAAGAAGCTGAACTCATAGACGAGGGAGAAATTGCATTTCGAGGAGAACTGCGTCTCACAAGCCGTTTGCAAGAAGCACAAAGCTTGTCTCGCCCACTGCCACTGAGACTTCGGACTGATGGCTGCTATTTAGTTACCGGTGCCTTCGGAGCACTCGGACAACTGGTGTGTCGTACTTTAGTGAAGCGCGGCGCACGCAAATTGATATTGATGAGCCGCTCCAAATTGCCCGAGCGTCGAGAATGGCAAAACTGCACTGATCCTCGCTTGATGCGCAATATCAACTTCATTCGTGAAATCGAAGCCTTGGGTGCAGAAGCTTTATTGGCTCCGATAGATATAACCGATGAAGCAGGTCTCGTCACTTGGTTAAAAAGTTTTAAAAATCTCGGCATGCCGGCAATCAGGGGCGTTTTTCATTTGGCTGGGATGGTCAAGGACACTTTAGTCACCGAGATGAATCCTGCTCTATTTGATGCTGCCTATGAACCAAAAGTAATGGGCGCTTTTAATCTGCATCGGCATTTAAGCGCTGAGCCTCTCGAGCACTTCGTGCTCTTTTCCTCAATCGCTTCTCTTCTCACCACCGCTGGCCAAACTAATTATGCGGCTGGCAATGCTTTTCTCGACGCACTTGCTCATTATCGGCGTTCACAAGGCCTGCCTGCTCTCTCCATTGATTGGGGCCCGTGGGCCACGGGCATGATCGAAGAGCTCGGTTTAATCCAGCATTATCGTAATAGCCGCGGTATGAGTTCGCTCTCGCCCGAGGCTGGTATGGATGTGCTGGAAAGAGTGATGGGACAAAACTGTGCGCAATTGCTCGTCGCCACAATCGTTGACTGGCCTTTATTTTTGGCATGGTATCCCCTCATGCCACCGCTCTTAAGTGACATTGCGGCTAATCACAAAGAAAGCTTGGAAAGCGAATCAGGCAGTTTTATCGATCGCTTCCGAAAATGTCCCACTGAACAAGGATTTAATTTAGTGAGCGAACATTTCGCGCAGGTGATCTCCGATGTTTTACGCATAAAACTCAGCCTCATAAATCCAAGCAACAGTTTGAATGAGTTAGGGCTTGACTCATTGCTCGCTATCGAATTGCGCGCTCGCATTCAGCGCGATCTGAAGGTGGCCCTCCCGGTGGTGAGTTTGCTGAGCACTGCCACCATAAAAGATCTTAGCCTGCAACTTCACACCCACCTCGTGGAACAGATGCAGGCGGGAAGCTCATCAAGCACCGGGCAAACGGTTCATCTTTTCACCAACACTCACGAATATCCTCTCACCCACAATCAAACAGCGTTATGGTTTCTAAAACATCTTGATCCCGATGGATTCGCCTACAACATCGGTGGTGCCGTTGAAATTCGCACCGTCCTTAATCCCGAATTAATGTTTGATGCAGTACGGATATTAATTAAACGCCATCCGAGTTTGCGCGCTAACTTCGTACAAAAAGAAGGTCATGCGGTACAAATCATCTCCGAAGTAACCAAAGAAGATCTTGGTTTTGTCGATGTGGAAGGTCGCGAATGGCGGGATGTCTATCAGATGATCATCCAAGAATATCGTAAGCCCTATGACCTCGCTACTGATCCACTCATGCGCTTTAGACTTTATCGTTTGGCCGATGATCGTTGGATCATGATGAAAGCAGTTCACCACATCATCTCCGATGCGATTTCAACCTTCACTTTTATCGAAGAACTTCTCGAGCTCTACGAGGGCATGCGTCGAGGAGAAAAAGTTGTTTTACCGCCTTTAAAAGCTAGTTATTTAGATTTTCTCAATTGGCAAAATAAGCTATTGGCAAGTCCAGTCGCAGACCAAATGCTCAAATATTGGCAATCTCACTTGCCTAAAGAGATCCCCAATCTCAACCTCCCTACCGATAAAGCCCGCCCTGCTGTGCTTAGCCACAATGGTTCATCCCATTTCTTTGTGCTTGATGAAAATCTGACCAGGCGCGTTCACGAACTCGCAAAACAGCAAGGCATGACCGTGTTCATGGTTTTATTGTCCGCCTATTACACCCTGCTTCATCGCTACAGCGGACAAGATCACATCATCGTTGGCAGTCCTGTACTTGGTCGAACGGAGCAAGAGTTTTCTTCGGTCTATGGATATTTCGTAAATCCCTTACCGCTTTATGCTGATTTATCCCACAAACCTTCAACGCTGGCCTTAATGGAGCAAGTGCAAAAAACTGTTCTTAATGGCCTCGACAACCAAGAATATCCCTTCGTTTTATTGGTGGACAAATTGGGTCTCAAGCATGATCCAAGTCGCTCCCGTGTATTTCAAGCGATGTTTATTTTACTCGCCCACCGAGTTGCTACCGAACAATATGGCTATCGTTTGGAATACATTGAACTGCCTGAAGAGGAAGGCCAGTTTGATCTGACAATGTCCGCTTATGAAGACGAAGCAGAAGGCCGCTTTCACTGCGTTTTCAAATATAACAGCGATTTATTTTTAGCCTCCACCGTCGAGAGAATGGCCGGCCATTTTGTAAATGTGTTAAGCGCTATGCTTGATGCGCCCGAGCTTTGTGTGGCTGAACTTCCGTGGCTTAGCTCTAGCGAGAAAAAACTCATGCTCAACGAGTGGAGCGGCCGCGAAAATCAAATGGCACCGACAAACAATATTGTCGCGATGATCGATGCGCATGCAGCTTCTTCTCCCACATCCCGCGCGCTCGCTATGCCTCTAGAAAACGGTGAAGTGCTTTACATGAGCTATGCTGAGCTGTCTCGCAAAGCCAACATATTAGCTCATAATCTCATGCGCCTTGGTATTAGTACTGGTTCAGTGGTGGCCATATCCTTGCCAAAATCGATGGATTTAATCGTGGCTACTTTGGGTGTTTTAAAAGCTGGCGCTGCCTATTTGCCACTCGATCCTGATTATCCTTCAGACCGCTTGAACTATATGCTTAACCACGCAAATACTCGTTTGGTTTTAGCGGATGCTCAGGGCTCGCAAAAACTCGGCGAATGGCCGGGCCAATGTCTCAGCATGGATAGCGCCGAACTCACTGCAGAAACCGACAGAAGTCTTTTGAATGCGACTGGTCCTCGCAGTCTCGACGACTTGGCCTATCTTATCTACACCTCAGGCTCCACCGGTCGACCCAAAGCGGTTCCTATCACGCATCGTAATTGGGCGGCTATTTATCTTGGGTGGCAAGATTATTATCGACTAAAAACCGATGTCCATGTTCACGCCCAGATGGCCAGTTTTTCTTTCGACGTTTTTGCTGGAGACTTTGTTCGCGCTCTTTGTTCTGGCGGCACTCTCGTGCTGATAGATCGGAATTTACTGTTCAACACCGAGCGCCTTTATCAGACACTCATCGAGGAGAAAGTCGATGCTGCAGAATTTGTTCCTGCGCTAATCCGAGGAATGATGCGTTTTTGCCATGAACAAAATAAGCGCCTTGATTTCATGCGTTTATTGATGGTTGGCTCCGATGCATGGACCGTTCAGGAAATGCAAAAGTTAAAAGCGCTGTGCAAACCTGAGCACCGCTTAGTAAATTCCTACGGACTCAGTGAAACCACTATCGACAGCACCTGTTTTGAGGGCCCTCTCGATGGACTAGAAAGCGGTCACATGGTTCCCATTGGGCGTCCCTTCATGAATAGCGAGGTCTACATACTTGATCAACATCAACAACCGGTACCGGTGGGCGTCAAGGGCGAATTGTGGATTGGGGGCTTAGGCGTGAGCCGCGGCTATGTAGACGAGCCTGCATTAACTGCGGAGCGATTTTGTCACCTAGAACTTGACGGCTCAAATCAATATTTATACCGCACTGGCGATGTCGCAGCCTGGGATCAAAGAGGTACGCTCAAATTATTCGGCCGTGCCGATAATCAAGTCAAAATACGCGGCTTTCGTATTGAAGTGGGTGAAATCGAAGCGCAGCTTAAATCCATGGAAGAGATTTCCGATGCCGTGGTAACCTTGCGTGCTAACAGCAGCGGCGAGCAACAATTGTGCGCTTATTGCGTGCCTGCAGTGGATCATGTTGTCGACGTAAGCAAGCTCAGAAAAGCACTCCATAACTTATTGCCTGCCTATATGGTTCCCACTTATTTACAAACTATCGAGGCACTGCCCCTTTCTCCAAACGGTAAAGTTGACAATAAAGCTCTGCCCTCTCCGATTATTTCAGTCGTAGAAACTGAAGCCGAGCTCCCGCAGACATTTTATGAAACACGCATGGCTGAGCATTGGATGCGATTACTTGGTCTGGATAGCGTCGGACTCGGACATGATTTTTTTGAAGTGGGCGGTACTTCAATCAAACTCATTGAATTGGTGTATCACTTGCAATCGGAGTTCAATATCACCATTGCCGTGAGCCATCTTTTTAAGGCTACTACGCTTTACGGTATGGCCAAAACCCTCGAGCATATTATTATCGGCCGCGAGGCAGGTTCAAAGCCCTATTTATTATTTAACGCAGGGCAATCAAAGAACTTGTTCTGTTTCCCTCCTGCCGGTGGCCATGGCCTAGTTTATCGACGTCTCGCTGAACATATGCCCGACTACACCTTGGTATCTTTTAACTATGTGAGTGGCGACGATAAAATCACCGTTTATGCTGACCTCATTGAAACGCTTCAACTCTCGGGCCCCTATTCTTTGTTCGGCTATTCACTTGGCGGCAATCTTGCCTTCGAAGTGGCTAAGGAACTTGAACGTCGTGGACAAAAGCTGAATAAGCTCGTGATCATGGATTCCTACCGTATCTCGGAACATTTCGAATTTGGTGATGAACACTTGCGAGAATTTGAGGGTGAACTTTCCGAACATTTGCTTAAACACACAGGATCTCAGATCGTTGCTGAAGAAACTTTGGAACAGGCCCGCGATTACATCAAGTTTTGCAGTCGCGCCCTCAACTCAGGCACTCTCTCTTGCGATATAGGAATTATTTCCGACGAGAACAAAATCAATTTATATGCGGCTGGAGAAAAAGGTGCTTGGCATGGAAGTTCCTCTCGGCAAACGCTAATTTTCAAGGGCTTTGGGCAGCATGCCGATATGCTTGATACAAATTTTGTGGCGGATAATGCTCGGCTGAGTTTGAGCGTTCTTGAAGGCAACTAATTCTCTTCAACCCGAGCCAACAATTTTAAGCATTGAACCAAAGCACCACATCGCCTCTCCCGCAAGCGGGAGAGGGAGGTGTGGTGTTTAATCACAGGTTCTGGCTATATTTTCACCAGGAGAGTTTAATGCCAATTCCCTTACTACACGAAACGCTGAATCACTCCTCCAAAACCGGCCACCGCCCCACCGTCATCATCATCGGAGCCGGTGTCGCCGGCATGGCCACCGGCATTTATTTGCAGCAAAATGGCTTCGACACCCGCATTTATGAAAAACACGTCCTGCCCGGCGGCTGCTGCACCGCCTGGTCTCGGAAAGGCTATCTCTTCGATTATTGTATCGATTGGCTGATTGGCAGCGGCCCTGGCAATGATGCGAACCTCGTGTGGCGAGAATTGGGCGCTCTCGACGGCAAAAAGATAAATAATTTCGATCTCTTTAACCGAGTAATCGACGAAGCAGGCCGCGAAGTAAGCTTTTATAACGATCCCGATCGCCTCGAAGCGCACTTGCTGAGTATCTCCGAAATAGATGCCATTCCCATCAAAACTTTTTGTAACGATTTAAGAAAATTCACGACTCTCAATATCTTTCCACCCTTGAAACCAAAAAGTCTCATGACTGTCGGTGAGCGCATAAAAACCATCGCGCAAATATTGCCTGCTTTTCGTTTATTTTGGCGAACCGGCGCCACGCAAATGAAGGATTTCACGAAGAGCATCAAAGACCCAGTGCTTCGGCGCGCTATGCACTATATTTTTTTCCAAGACCCCGAAGTATTTCCGATGCTGCCTTATCTCTACAACATGGCATGTGCGTACAATCATAACGCAGGTTTTCCCGAAGGAGGTTCCTTGGGGCTTTCTCGCTCCATTGAGCAACGCTATCTTTCGGTCGGCGGCACTATCAATTACCGCTCTACCACAACGCGCATCATCGTTGAGAATGATCGAGCACGTGGCATCGAATTAAAAAAAGGCCCTCCTCAATATGCCGATTTTGTCATCTCTGCTTCCGATGCATCAGCGACCATTTTTGATTTTTTAGGGGGACATTATGTCAATCCCGCTATCACCAAACTTTATAAAGATGTCATCCATCGACCAGGCATTTTATTTCCGAGCGTAATTTCAGTTTTTTTTGGTTTAAAAGGGGAAGTAGGCCAGGATGATTCTCATAGCACCTCTTATCTCCTCGATCCCACTCAGGCAGCTATGCTGCCGGGCTGTGAACAAAAATGCATCGTAGTGCAACATCGTTCTCGCTATTCTGATGGCTTTGCCCCTCCTGGACATTCCGTTATTCATTGCACCTATTTTAGTGATTTTGATTATTGGCAAAATCTCCGAAATACTGACAAAGCAAGTTATCGCGAAAAAAAACGCGCCATCGCGGAATTCCTTTCGCAATTTTTAGAGCAACGCTATCCGAAAATACGCGAAAAGATCGAGGTGGTTGAAGTAGCAACGCCAGCGACGACGAAACGCTACACAGGCAATTTAAAAGGCAGCATTTTTGGCTTTAAAGCATTTACTGAGGCTGAAGATATTGCCGAGCGTTTGGTCAATAAACACCGCATGCAACTGCCTGGTTTAAAAGGATTTTATATGACCGGTCAGTGGGTATTAGGCGGCGGTTTACCGCGAGCAGCTATGTCAGGCCGTTATGTGGCGCAGTTTTTATGTGAAGAGTTAAAACGGCCCTTTAATGTTTCGGAAAGTTTAAGTTCTCAAATATGGGATAACTCGCAATTAGGACACCTGCCCGAACTGGATCCGGAACTTGGCTAGGGCATGCACCACACACTCCCTCTCCCGCTTGCGGGAGAGGGCCAGGGGAGAGGGTGGAGAGACGAAAAACGAAGAAAATTATGTTCAGTATAAAGCTCATGTTTATGTCTCTCCACCCTCTCCCGAGCCTCTCCCGCAAGCGGGAGAGGAGTTGTTGAGCTAAAACTAGCTCTTTGAAAAAATTATGGGCCTTTAAATAACCACGCCATTAATAAATGGAGGACATTATGTCGCACGCAAAAAAGCCACGCGAGAGCATGCTCATTATCGGAGGCGGCTTAGGCGGTTTGTCCACCGGGTGTTATGCACAAATGAATGCCTATCAAACTCAAATTTTAGAAATGCATGAGCTCCCGGGCGGGTGCTGCACGTCGTGGGAGCGTGGAGATTTTACTTTTGATTGGTGCATAAGTTGGTTGCTCGGCAGCGGTCCTGGTAATGAGATGCACCAAGTATGGCGCGAAATCGGTGGTCTCGACGGCAAAGTGGTTCGTCACCCCGAAGTATTTAATATTGTTACGCTTAAAAATGGCCGCACCGTGCGCTTTTATTCGGATCCCGATCGCCTCGAAATCCATCTCAAAGAGCTTGCTCCCAGTGATGCCAAACTTATCACTGAGTTTTGCCAAGGCCTTCGTCAATTCATAAAATGCCTCAAAGTTTATCCTTTCTTGCGCCCAGTGGGGCTCATGGGGCGCATTGAACGTTGGCGCATGCTTTTGTCATTTATCCCCTATTTCAATCTTATTCGTAAAACTATCACCGTAAAAATGACCGATTATTCATCTCGTTTTAAAGATCCACTTTTGCGAGAGGCTTTTAATTTCATCCTCTACGAAAAACACCCGAACTTCCCTGTTCTGCCATTTTATTTCCAACTCGCGGCTCACGCCACCCATTCTGCAGGCGTCCCGGAGGGCGGTTCGCTCGGACTCGCCCAGTCCATCGAAAAACGTTTTAAAAGCCTGGGCGGCCAAATATCTTACAACAGCAAAGTAGAAAAAATCCTCGTCAAAAACGATTGTGCCGTCGGCGTTCGCCTCAGTGATGGTCGCGAATATTTTGCCGATATCGTGGTCGCTGCATGCGACGGCTATTCCGCCGTCATGAAGATGCTCGATGGAAAATATTTAAGCCCCACCTATAAAAAGCTTTACACTGAAACTATCAAGCAACGAGAAATGATTTTCCCAGGCTATTTTACTCTTTTCTTGGGCCTCAATAAACCCTTTCCCGAAGGCGAATATTGCACCACTTATTTGCTTGATGATGAGCTTGCTAGCCAGCTGCCAGGCATACGGCATCCGAGTATAAATGTTCAATTTCGTAGCGCTCTCTATCCGGAACTCGCGCCCAAAGAAACCGCCATTATTTATCTAAGCTATTTTTGTGACATCGCGCCTTGGCGCGAGCAAATCGATGGCAATGAGCAAACAAGTAGGCTAAGTAAAGGCCAAGAAGTTCATACTCTTCCTGTCCGGCGTGGACAAAATTATCACGCACTCAAGCGAAAAACCGCTGAACTCTTGATTGATTTTCTCGATCAAAAAATCCCCGGAATCAGAGACGCCATAAGCGTGCGCGATATGACCACGCCCTTAACCCAAGTTCGCTACACTGCGAACTATGACGGCTCCGTTTTAGGCTGGCAGCCATTCGTGGAAAGCGGCGAAACTTTGGAAGAAGAAGTAAAACGCCACGGCCCCGGCCTTCCTGGCCTAAAGAATTTCTATTTTTCAGGCGTATGGGCCACCACCGGCGGATTAATTCGGGCCGCCACCGCCGGACGCCATGTGGCGCAATTTATTTGTCGAGACGATGGCAAAATTTTTCAGGCACACGTTGACCCTAAGGCAAAAGCACCAACCCATATTATCTTAAAAGAGCGCCAATCTCCAAAAAGCGCTCCCGCTTCCCGCGAAAAAACTGACACTCTTCACGACGGTATTCCCACTCGCATTGAGAGTCCAAGCTTATGACCAAAAAAACTATAGAGCTTATCGGTGTTCCTTTTGATTTAGGCGGGGGCAACATTCGTGGAGCATGCATGGGCCCAGAGGCCATTCGCATGGCAGGCCTGAGGTCAAGAATAGAATTTTTGGGTTTCAAAGTTCATGACCAAGGAAATATCAGCGTGCCCGTGCGGGAAAATATTGATGCGCGCCATGAAAAAGATAAATTCGTGGTTCCGATTGTAGAGCTTTGCCAAAATCTGATGACCCTCACCAAAAATTCTTTAGATCAAGGCCACTTGCCCATCCTGCTCGGCGGAGACCATTCCATAGCCATTGGCACCATCAGCGGCGTTGCCGCTCATCTAAAAGCACGAGACAAAAAATTAGGCCTGATTTGGGTCGATGCCCATGGCGATATCAACACGCCAGCAACTTCCCCAACCGGCCATATTCACGGCATGCCCCTTGCTACTATCCTCGGCTTTGGCCACGAATTATTGGTCAATTTGGGGGATAACCCTGTCCGCGTAGCACCAGAAAATGTTGCCCTCATTGGTATTCGCAACATAGACAACGACGAGAAAGAAATAGTGCAAAAATCCGGCATCCATTATTTCACCATGCGCGACATCGACGAAAAAGGCATAGCCTGGGTTATGGACCGCGCCATCGCCGCTGCGAGCCAAGGCACCGAGGGCATCCATATTTCTTGCGATATGGATGCCCTAGACCCTATCCACGCCCCAGGCGTTTCCGTACCCGAACCGGGCGGCTTAAGTTATCGCGAAGCGCGCATGCTCATGGAGAGAGCTCACGAGACGAAAAAAATAATTTCGCTTGAATTTGTGGAAGTGAACCCCGCCCTCGATATTCGAGGACAAACTGCCAATCTGTGCGTGGACTTAATTCAGTCGGCTTTGGGGAGAATGATAATTTGATTCCTAGTGACGCGGCCCGCGGCGCTTGTTTTCTCATGAGTAAAAATTTAGTAACTCAACGCCTGCCAAGTTAGATTCTTCGTTGCTATTAAATCGTTCGCAACTTCTAGAGCTTTTTGCAGTCTACTAAACAATATATTTCTTAAATCTCTCGCATTATCGGTCTGAGCACCAAAAAGAGAGGGAGCTTTTAAAAAGCTATTGACGCTTTTTAAAAAATTCCGCGCCGACTCTTGTTTCTTGATAAAATTCTCCGCATCCGCGTCCACCATTTGGCTGGCAACTGCTAGAAGAGCACCGGTGAGAGCTTGTAAGCTAAACTGGCCCAAAAGAACCCTTTCCCGAGCTTCCATATATTTTTGCTGGATCATGCTTGGTTCTAAAACACCACTATTAATTTCTGGCTCTACTATTTCCCGCGCGAGCCCCACCGTACTGAAGGCCACCAAGGTCGCAATAAATAGGTGATTTTTTAATATTTTAATAGCCATAATTTTAAGCCTTATTTTTAACTTATTTATTTACCTAGCAAGTTAAAAGGCTTAAATCAGCCCGCCAGAGATCTGCCCCCGCAGCTACACCATTGCGAGCACAGCGCGGCAATTGCTCCAGCGCCTTCTCGTGGATTATCGTTGTCATTTCGGGCTTGACCGCGTTGTGGCATAAATAAATTTTGAGGCCAAGGCCCAGCACCCACGCTCCCTCGCCCGCTTGCGGGAGAGGGCTCGGGGAGAGGGTGGAGAAACAAATACCAAGGATTTTTCTTCGAGAGCATCCACGTTTATGTCTCTCCACCCTCTCCCTAGCCTCTCCCTAGCCTCTCCCGCAAGCGGGCGAGGAGCCGTTGAGCTAAAACGATCCACCTTGATGCCACAACGCAGGCAAACCCGGAATGACGGTTTTTTTCTTGCAGCTAAAATAGAGTCTTGAAGTTTTTTTTAGCTTTTTCGCCAATATTTAATATTCATGAATATTTATCTTATGAGCGATAAAACTTTAGAACTTATCGAATTAAAAAACTATTTGCCATTACTAAACTCTCTTAATTTAAAACAAAATATAAACAACAAAACTATTGTTGTACTCATTAAAAACACCAATTTTAAAGATTTCAGCAAAGAATTAATACAATTTTTATCCGCTCAAGAAAAAGAAAGATTTTCAAGAATATCCATTCAAGACTTGCAACAAAAATTCATTATCCACCGGGCTCTCCTTCGTCTGCAGCTTGCCAATATCCTTAAATTGCCCGCTTCTGAAATAACAATAGATATCAGCAAATATGGAAAACCCTTTTTAAATCAAAACATCAATGGCTTGGGCCTAAAGTTCAATTTATCCCACAGCGAAAACTATGCCCTCTACGCCTTCAGCCTAAATAGCGAGGTTGGCATTGATATTGAAGAAGCACGGCCCCATATGGCGCTCTTTGAGACTGCTTCTTTGGTGTTGGCCAAATGTGAAATCGCCCAGTTAAAAGCCCTTCCTTCTGCTGAACGAAGCAGCGCATTTTTGAAGTTATGGACGAAAAAAGAGGCCATAAGTAAGGCCCTGGGGCAAGGCCTAAATATGGATTTTAAAACCCTGGTCGTGGGACTGGGAGCAGAATCTTTGGCTCCCGCATCTTATCCTCATATTGTCTTAAACGAACTCTCTTTGGCACCCCATTATTTTGCTTGCCTGGCCAATTATTGATCCTGCCAAGAAGAGCCTTTGGGTCCTTCTTCAGCGCTCGATTCATCGCCAAAAGCTAGTTTTAGCTCTTGGCTATAACGAGCTTCGTGATCGATAAAATCAACTTTGCCGCAACTCACGTCATACACACATCCCACTAAGTCGATTTTTCCAGCAGCTAATAATTCTGCCACAACCTTACTTTGTTTCTTGATAATATTTATACTTTGAATAACGTTAGCTTTTACCGCAATAGTTTCCAGCTCTGCTTTCGATATTTTCATATTAGTGAGCTCATTTTTTATGCCACTATTTTTTATACTTTTTTGAATATCAGACATCAGGTGATCTAAATGCTGGCAGCCATAGGCATCGAGGGCAGATTGACTTGACCGATATAGCTCAAGGGCCGCACTTACTGCCCCGCATTTAGTGTGGCCCATCACCACAATGAGCTTGGCGCCTGCAATGGAGCAGGCAAACTCGAGGCTCCCTAACACCCTTTCACTGACCACATTGCCCGCTAAGCGAATGCTAAAAATATCACCAATGCCTAGGTCAAAAACCAGTTCAACCGGTGCGCGGGAATCAATGCAACTGAGGGTAACGGCGAGGGGAAATTGCCCTTTCGACGTGGCGAGAATCTGGCGATTGAGATCCCGCGGCAGGCGTTTTCCCTCTCTAAAGCGTGCATTGCCCTCTTTCATGGCCTGTAAAATTTCTCTGGAAGTGAGAGCCCGTTGAAGCGCCAAATCAGCATGATCCTGAAAAGATATTTCATCTTTCAAGCCATATTTTTCTTCAAATCCTACCAAACTCAAATTAATATTTTTAAGCACTGCTTTTTTTCTTTTAAAATCATCGATGATATCTAAAATATCAGCATCTATGTAATTAGCATTAGTGGCATCAATAATAACGGTCTTATTATCGCTGATATCATCCAACACTCTCAGCAGTGAAGCACGGTTTAAGAAGCTCACTTGGTTCGCAAGATTTATCCTTATTATTTCGCCATTGAAATACTGTTCAGTAATCACCGACAAAGGTTTTTCAAAATGGCTTTTAAGAATAAAAATAAGGCTCGAGCATAAACCTAGAGAAAGGCCTATTAATAAATCGCTAAACAAAATTGCTAGAACGGTGACGGCAAATGGGATAAATTGGTTAAGTCCCTGACGCCAAAAATCCTTGATAGTTTGAATATTAACTAATTTCGTTCCTGTGACGATTAATATTGCAGCAAGACAAGATAAGGGAATTGAATTTAATAACCCTGGAAGTCCTAAAACGCATACCAGCAACAAAATCCCGTGAAACATGGCCGAGTTTTTCGTATCGGATCTGGCGTTTATATTGACCGAACTTCTTACAATCACTGAAGTGAGAGGAAGCCCACCGATAAACCCTAGGAGGAGATTACCAATTCCTTGAGCAATCAGTTCCCGGTTGGGAGGAGATTTACGCCCCTTTGGATCAATCTTATCCACCGCTTCAAGATTTAAGAGGGTCTCTAAAGAGGCAACAATGGCCAAAGAAAGCCCCGCTAAATATATGCGTGGATCGTTCAGCATCGTGAAATCAGGCAATAAGAATAAACTCATAAAACTCGATAAATCGCTGAATACTGGCACACTCACTTTATGCTCGATTCCAACCGATAAAAACGGCACATCTGCGAATAAATAATTAATAATTAATGCACATATTACGACGGCTAATTGTGCAGGAAAAAGACTCTTTTTTAGAAATTTATTCTTTCCCCATACAATTAAAATAGACAAGGACAAAACACCAATTATTAACGCGCCATAATGCCAGTTAAAAAAACACATAATAATTTCAGAGAAAGTATTTTTGTGGTCATGCTGGAAAAAGGACATTTCGCCTTCAAAATCTGAATCCCAACCAACCAAGTGAGGAAGTTGTTTTAGTATTAAAATAAGGCCTATCGCCGTCAAAAGACCATTTATCACGCTGGAGGGAAAAAAAGCTGCAATAAAACCAGCCCGCATAAGACCCATAATAATCTGTATAATTCCACAGATTACCACCGCCATTAAGAAGGCCTTAAAAGAGCCTAATGTAGCGATTTGAACCGCAATAACCGCCGTGAGTCCCGCCGCGGGCCCGCTCACACTGGTGTGAGACCCACTTAGCGCCCCCACCACAATGCCCCCGATGATGCCGGACAAAAGCCCCGCAACGATGGGTGCTTGAGATGCCAAAGCAATGCCTAAACACAAAGGCAAAGCCACCAAAAAAACCACCGAGCCAGCAAGAAAATCATTTATGGACGGCTTCGGCGGCAATCCTATGAGAGTTGTAGCTTGTGTCGTCATTAGGGCCCCCGCTCCAAAATCTAACTATATGTCTTATTTTATGCTTGATGTTATGATGCTAATAATTATCAAATAGTTTTATTAGATTCATCATTTTTTGGTTTCGGCTAAATTGGATTTTTGGTTGCCTGCTAAGAGGCTCGAGGATTAATTCGTATAAAAATTATTATTATTTAATACCATAACAAATACATAATAAATTCATTAACACCTATGGTCATGGCGAGCGAAGCGTGGCCATTGTAAGTGGCAATTGACGCTCGCAATGAGGGGTCATTCTAGAGCCCGGCGGTCTTTTCTGATTGTCCGCTTAGGCTTTTAATCACGGCAATTGCATCATCGACATGGCGTTGAATTTCTAGCTGTGAGCTAAAAGCAAAACGAATGATGCCTGCTTGATCAACCACAAAAGTGGCTCGGCCGGGCAAAATACCAAAGGTTTTGCTTACGCCATAGAGTTTACGCGCCACGCCATTTACATCGCTGAGCAAGGGATAGGGTAGTTTATTATTTGAAGCAAATTTCAGGTGCGATTCAGGAGAATCAGCGCTGATGCCAATTACTTGCGCACCAAGAGCTTTGAGGCCGGCATAATTATCTCTAAAAGAACATGACTGGGCGGAGCAGCCTGGGCTGTGATCCTTGGGATAAAAAAATAGCACTGAAAAGGATTCGCCTTTGATTTTGGAAAACTGTTTAAGAGTGCCCATTTGGTCGGGCAATTCAAAATCAGGGGCAGGGTCGCCAACTTTAAGCATAATTATTCTCCATTGCCATTTTGGTCATTGCCAGCAAATCGCCATAATAAAAGCTGAATAACTCTAGGCTTATTCCTTAGAGCATATTGACGTCATTTCGTCATTCAACTACCAAAAAAGTGACTCGCCTTATATAAATCAATATTATTTCGATGAGCAATCAGCGGCTTATTTTACTGAGCAGGTGTCTTATGATTCCACATTATCGGGTTTTTTTATTGGCGATTCTGCTGGGTTCTGCATTATTTTCAGCAACATCAGAGCGGACTTTTGTCGTCGAAACGACGTTGTTAAGCCACCAACCCTTTAGTCTAAAGCGTCGCTATATTGGCACTATAAACGCTGAAAATTTTTCCATCTTGCGGGTTAAATCCACGGGCACCGTGTCGGCTATTCATGTTAAAGCGGAGCAAGCGGTTAAAAAGGGACAGCTTTTGATCTCGCTTGATAATCGCTCGGGAAAATCTTCCTTGGAAATTGCGGCGAAAACTCACCAATCCCTAAAAAAGGAACTTGAGCGCCTCAAAGAGCTGAAAGTCAGCCATGATGTCACAAAAGCCCAAGTGGATAAAGCAAAACGAGAATTATTAGCATCATCGATGGCCTTGGAGACTACCAGAAAAGGGGTTGAAGAAACTGAAATCCGGGCGCCTTTTGATGGCGTTGTCGGCGTTGCACGGGTGGTCATTGGGGAATCGGTCAAGCCTGAAACGCCCATCATTTCAATCAAGCAAGGTGCCTATACCTTGACCTTTTTGGTCCCGCCATCGAGAATTCGAGAATTATCCATTGGGCAAAAAGTGAGTGTGGGTGAAGAACAAAGCTCTATCGCGGCGATAGAACGCACTATTGATCCGCTGACGCGCACTGGCTTTGCCAAAGCTAATTTTAGCGCTTGCAAAAGTTGCATCATCGGCGAAAGCGTTTTTGCGTGGGTGACGGTTGCCGAAAAAGCGAAGGCCTTGCTCGTCGATCGCAATGCGGTTTTTTACGACAAGGGCAAGCCCTTCGTGGTGGTGGTTAAAACCAACGAAGCGAAAGAGACCAGAGCCGATCAAAGAGAAGTGGTCTTAGGTCAAGAACAAGATGGGCAGGTGGAAATTGTTTCGGGTATTTCGGTGGGCGAACGCATTGTGCGAGCCGATCCCAAACGCATTACCCTTGGCGCTCTTCTCAAGGTATTGCCATGAAATGGATAAATTTTTTCATAGACCGTCCGGTCACGGCTATCGTTATCAACCTGATGATGATCGTTTGCGGCATATTGGCTTTTCGTGGACTCCTGGTTGACGAATACCCTCGCATTATCGTGCCGAAGCTCCAGGTGGAAACCACTTACCGCAATGCTTCGGCTGAAACCGTAGAAAAAGAAGTGACGGGTCCGATTGAAGAAAAGTTGACTCTCATCGAAGGACTCGAACGCTTGAGTTCGGAGTCGAGCGCTTCCCACAGCAGCATTAGCTTGCAATTTTCCTCAAACGTTCCCATGGATCGCGCAGTCATGCAGGTGAATGAGCAGCTTTCGCGCATGTCCGGCCGCTTGCCCAAGGAAGCGGAACAGCCCAAAGTGAATCGTGGCGGCGGTGGGCGCCCGATATTTTTCTTGTCGGTGAGAAGTTCCAAACTAAGTCGGGCAGCTTTAACCCATTTTGCTTATACGCATATAAAGGGCCACTTTCAGGGCATTGATGGAATTGCAGAAGTAAAGGTTTGGGGCATCCCCTATGTCATGAGCATCGAGCTCGATCCTTTGGCCATGCACAATCAAAAAGTGAGCCCTCATCAAATTGTTGAAGTATTAAAGAAAAATGAACTTTTGTTGCAAGCCGGCCAAACCCTATCAAGCGAGCCTATTAGTCTCGATGTGGTAGCCAAAAATGCGGAAGACTATAAACACATGATCGTCGGCAATAATGGCGATGCAATGGTTTATTTAGGCGATGTTGCTAATGTCATTCTTAGCGAAGATGATCGCGAAGAAAAAATCCGCATCGATGGTCAAAATGCCGTATTAATTGCTCTCACCAAAGCCAGTGACGGCAATATTTTGCAGGTAACCGACGCCATCAGAGCCGCTTTGCCAGGCGTAAATCGCGATATAGCCGGCACGGCCGAAGTCCATATTGAAAGCGATAAATCGATCTTTGTGAGGGAATCGCTGAAGACTATTTACCAAACTATTGGCGAAGCATGCGTCTTGGTTTTGCTCATCATTTTCCTATTTTTACGTCACTTACGAGCGACACTCATTCCCTTAGTCACCATTCCCATCTCGCTCGCTGCCACTTTTTTGGCCTTGAAGATCTTTGGTTTGTCCATCAACACCATCACCTTGTTGGCAATGGTTTTGGCGGTGGGTCTCGTCGTTGACGACGCTATTGTGGTATTGGAAAATATTTTTCGTTATCGCGAACAGGGCCTTGATGCTCGAGCGGCTGCGAAAAAAGGTGCGGAAGAAATTGGTTTTGCCATCATCGCCATGACCTGCACCTTGATGAGCGTGTTTTTGCCCCTGGTTTTCGTGAGCGATATTACGGGGATCCTCTTACGCGAATTTGCCATTACTTTGGCATCGGCAGTATTTTTTTCTGGCATCGTAGCTCTGACCCTTTCGCCCCTTATGTGCGCCCATCTTCTTAAACATGAGCCAAAAGAAAATGCTTTGGGGCGAAAGATTGAACATGCGATTTTGTGGTTTGAACATTCCTATGTCAGATTATTGAAAAAAGTATTTCTTCGTCGCCGCATCATGTATGCGGCACTCATCGTCGTCATTAGCGCTGGCGCTTTTCTTTATCAGAGGCTTGAATCTGACTTAGTACCGAAAGAAGATCGTGGCCTTATTGGTGCCTCTATTCCTGATATTCCTGGTTTTGACGACGACGATATGGAGCCTTATGTTGCCCAGGCGGAAAAAATATTCACGGCCAAACCAGAAGTAGATAAAATTCTCACGCTGGTTTTTCGTAGAATGACCCAAATTGTAGCCATTTTAAAACCTTGGGATGAAAGAAAAATTCATGCTGAAAAATTAGTAAGCGACATTCGTGATGAGGCCGCCGAATTGCCTTTCGACATTCATCCGTGGAGCGATAACATCGGCCTTGATGCACTCCAGGATGATTCCCACCAGGATTCTTCAGTGGCAGTGGCTTTAAAGTCAGCAAAATCCTATCAGGAAATTGAGGCCATCGCCACGGCATTGAGTCAAAAAATCAGTGAAGATGGGCTGCTTAAAGATGCTCATTCCGATTTGAATATGAATCAAAAGTCCCTCGCCATTGACATAAAACGTGAAGCTTTGGCTGCCCTAGGAATCGAGGAAAAAGTAGTTTCAATGACAGTGCAGACTTATAGCGATCGCATGCAACCTTCTGAGTTTAAGCTTGATGCTCAACGCTATCGCGTCTATTTGCGCTCAACCACAAGAACCGATGATCTGAACGCCATTTATGTAGGCACTAAAAAAGGCGAGCAAGTGCCTCTCTCCACCGTTGCTGAAGTGAGAAATGAAGTACAGGCCCCAGTGTTAAACCACCTTAGCCAAATGCGGGCAGCAACGGTGCTCGCTAATTTGGGCGATAAAACCAGTCTTAGCGACGCGAGAGCATATTTAGACCAACTCATTCCCAAAATGGTTCCAAGTGACGTGAGCGTTGTCTACGAAGGGGCTTTAGGAATGCAGGAAAAAAGCTCGCAAACTTTCTTTCTGCTCTTCTTAGCAGGCCTCGTGTTTATTTTTGCGATTATGGCCATTCAGTTTGAAGGGGTGGTGGATCCGCTTATCATCTTGTTCACGGTACCCTTTGCTTGCATTGGCGGCGCACTGATGCTGTGGATTATGGGAAGTGGCACTAATCTTTATACCCAAGTGGGCATGCTCACCTTAATCGGTCTTATTACCAAACATGGGATATTATTAACCGAGTTTGTCGTGAGCAAACGTCGTGAAGGTGCCGAACTTGAAGCTGCTATTTTTGAAGCCGCGAGTTTAAGGTTTAGACCAATCGTTATGACGACGGCAGCTATGGTTCTTGGCGCCCTGCCTCTGGTGATTTCCACGGGTGCCGGCGTCGAATCTCGGGCAGCTATTGGGACAGTCATTGTTGGCGGCATGATCTTCGGCACTACTTTAACTCTTTTCGTTTTACCGTCGGCAATTTTTTCTGTGCATTCCCTGCGCGATCGATTCTTCGCTAAAAAATCGACGAGGCTTTCATGAAGATAATTTTGCCCGCCATGCTCCTAAGCCTAAGCCTTTCTTCTGCGGAGGAATTTGCGCTAAGCTCGACGCTATCGCCCCCTGTCATCAGCCTTAAAAGTGCGCTCATTGATGGAAAGGAAAATAATCTTGGTCTTAAAAAAATTCATAACCAAGTAAGCATCGCGAGTAGCGCCGTTTATCAATCCCTATCCCCTCTGATGCCTCAGTTAAATTTGAACGCATCTCATCGAAGGGATTTGCTGGGGAGCGCGGCAAGCGATGGTTCCAAAGCCGGACTTAGTTTGAGCACCGCTTTACTCGATACGAAATCCCTCATTGCTCTTAAGGGCTCTAGAGAAGCCCTTGCTTCCGCCCGCCTTAGCTACGAGCACGAGGCTAACTTAGTGGCGCTCAATGTCGCCAATGCCTATGTGGATGCTCTCATGGCGCAATCTTTACTCGTTATTGCGCAGGAAGAGTTGGAGCAATTTAGAAAACAGTTGGAAGTTAATAAAAACATGCTTCATGTTGGCAGCGCTCGACCTCTCGATGTCAGCCGTGCAGAATATTTATTTAACAAATCCCAAAGCGATTTAGTAATGAAAGAACGCGATCTCTCCCGCAAGCTTGCGGTCTTAGGCGCATTGATTAATCGAGGCGAAAGCTTTTTAGTGGAAGATTTTGAGCTAAGTTCGAATTATTTTACTGAAAATCCTGAAGTTTTATTATCGCTCGCCCAAAAGAGTGCCGACGTGTTAGCGCTCGAAAAAGAATATTCTTCTCAAAGCTATTCACTCATCAGTGAAGGATTTGATTTCATGCCAAAACTAAGCGCCCGCATCGACAGCGGCTGGCGCCTCCCTTTTGACCACCAAGGAGTTTCAGCAAATCCCGCGCCCTTCGCTCAAATAATGTTCAACCTCGACCTGCCTTTGTGGAGCGGGGGCTCAAGTGTTGCCGCCATCAAAAAGAAAAGCGCCACCCGCTCCTCAGTGGACCTCTCGTTGCGAGAACTTCGCCGCGACAAACATCTAAGTATCAATGGCGCACTCGAGCAAATCAACGCTTACCAAATGTCTCTTGCCAGCGCAGAATTAGCCCTCAGCGCGGCACTAAAATCAAAAGGAAGCGCCGATCGTCTCTTCAACGCTGGCGAAGCCACCGCGCTTGAATTAGTTGAGGCCAACGTAAACCTCGTGAGTGCCAAAAATCTCGCCGCCAATGCCAAGCTGCGGCTAAGCCAAAGTAAGATCAAGCTATTGTTTTTGATTGGGAAAATGAGTGAGGTTGAAGGTTAGGCTTCAAGCTGGGGATTGCCGCCCTCCACTCTTCGTCTTGCTCAAACATCAAAACCATCAAACAAAGCGCTTTGAACATTAGTCTTAAAATCTTTTAATCTCTTATTAAGAGCCGACCCATTTTTGCCTAAAGTAATATAAAACTCACCAATAAAATCGGCATAATCAGCCGCTGAAAATTCCGATTCTTCCATAAAGGTTTTTTGCAAAAGTTTAACCAGCGCAGTTTCTACTAATTTTCTACCACTTTCTCGAAAATATTCATTGCGCGCCCGATTCATGCGTTCAACAACGCCATCTATTAATTTCTGTTCATCCTCGCTTCCTGGTTCGGGAAATGCACTTAACTTCAGTATTTTGATGAGTTCATTATCTTCCATTAACTTCAATTTGCCTTCAAATGAAAATGAAGCAGGTTCTAATTCGAGCAATAATGGATTGATGACATAAAGCATAAAATTAGAAGTCGCTAATTCCCAAGGGCCAAAGGCTGAATTTTCATCCTGACCTTCAATGTTGTTAGCAAGAGCATCCCTCGTGGCGATTGCCATGCGGTAGAAAAAACTCCTAACTTCTCGGGGGGTTCCTTTTACTAACTCCAAAATTTGCTCTCCTAAAAACTCTACATAAGCATTTTGCCGAGCTAGAGAACCTTTTTTATTGGACAACTTATTTACCAGATTTTCCACCTCTTCAGAAGACAGCATTTCCGTTGAAAATTTAGCCTCTTTCTTGTATTTTTTTTCATACATTGAATTCCATTTAAAGCACTTTTTGAGAAACTTAAGATCATGGTTCATAATTTCACTTAAATGAGCATCAAGATGTATTTTAGCTGCAATTCTAAGGCTTTTATATTCGTCTTTAAACGAATCAGAATTTCTCACAACACCATAAATAGCACCACGGCTTTCCGCTTTACCTAGGTCGTTGAATTTTTTGCTCCCATAGATTTCTTTTTCTGCTGCGCTCAATAGATCAAAGGTATTTACAACCTGATAGATCCGGTCAAATTCTCTTAAATAAAGTGCTTCTCTGCGTTCATCTTTTGGAGATTTCACCTCTAAAGGCTCCACCTCTGATTCTTTCTTTAATTTGTTTTTCTTTAAGGTAGGTAGTTTAATATCCCATTTCTTTTTCGACTTGACCCCCATAGCAAGGACCTCATTACTAGGAAAGCGAGGCATGGGAACCATGGATTTTTCGAGGGTTTCCAGGCCAATATCAGAATCGTCCGAACTTTTTTTTCGGACAGCAATATATTTTGGCGGTAATAAGGGAAGTTTAGCATAAGCTTGGTCCCGTTCTAGCTTATGGGTTTTGCGGGATCTTAAGGGCGGCAACCGGACTTCGATTTCATCCTGTTCATTAGGTTTTTTGGGTGGACGATCTAGCATTAGCTCTAGTTTCAGCTCGTCACGCAAACTATCTACTTTAATTCCGCTCCCGAGCGTTTTTCTGCGTTGCTGAGGCTCCATAGCCAGGATAGTTTGACTAAGATTCGCAATAAAAACAAAAGCAAAGACAGTTTGATACTTATTCATGAGTTTCCTAAAGATCATTAATACCGCAATAAAATCGGTCAGTTAAACACAGTAATTTATGTATTATAAATTTATTTTTAACACCGTAAAATCTCGGAAATTTTATTCAATAGGGGCTGAACGCATTTTAGGCATAGTTTCAAGTAGCTAATAAAGTCGATATTTTTACACATAAGAAAATACCAGTTTTTTAAAACGCCTTTCCTACTTGAAAGCTTCGTTGAACTTAGTCAACTACAGTGAATACCGCCCTAGTACATGCAAAAATCTTAGAGGCATAAACCAGGGCGATTTCCTTTTTTAGTTAAATATTCTCACAAAATAATAAGCGCTACATTGATAACCATTGCCCGCATTGCCCAATCCGCTTTTGCTTTCCCCGATCTTGAATGGGCCTTGAACAAAGCCTTTATCCCCATCTGTGGCTTCCCAATAGACTCGGGTGGAGCTTGAGATGGGTTTACGCGTGTTATTGGTTATGATGGGATTTTTTGCCACATCTTGATGCGAACCAGGATTGCGGCATGAAAGGGATACTCGTTGGAAATCGCCATGGGCATTGAGCCCAAGCGAACCAAAGAATAAGGCCAAAATAAGAACAGTTTTTTGCATGTTATCACCGAAGGAAAAATGCTCTCCACGAGAGAACATTTGATCCTTTGGTGAAGCAATCAAAAATTTCATTTCAGTTTATTGATATTTCGTTGAAGTATTTTATTGCTATTCGGGGCCAAAAGGTCTTTGCCGATTTTTTTTGGCTGTGGATCTTCGGTGGGCACTACTTCGAAAGCAGGGCCTAAGACGTCCGCCACCGCAAGAATAATGCTTACCACCGTGCCAGCACCTTCTACGCTGTTAAAATTAATAGTACCGCCAACATTATGGACCCAATAATAAATCTTCGCGAGCGAGGTCCCGGCCCCCTTTATATTGGCTTTGGAACTAAAATAAGGCTCGCACAAACGACGCTGTTGCTCTTCATTCATGCCCCGGCCTTGATCTCGTACCTGAATAAGAACCACGCCGTTATTTAGTTTACTTTCAACATATATAGTCGGCCGTTGAGGGCTCGCCTCAATGGCATTATTGACCAGTCCCGCAAGAATAAACCTTAAACGATCAGGACTAATACGAGCCACTGGCCTCGCCGGGTCGCATAAAATATGAATAATCGGGTGCTCTATTGTGGCAGCTAGATCTTCAATGATTTGGTTCACGGGACAACTTTGAATTTTATTCTCTTTTTTCAGACAAAAACTCTTAAGTTCCGCCGTATATTCGAGCAATTTTGCCCCTGCCTCTTCCAACATCTTTATTTTCGCAAGTCCTTCGGGGTTATTTTCCAAATCTTTCTTAATAATGTCGCCCACATTCAAGATAATAGTGGATAAATTATTGAGGTCGTGGACAATGCGGGCAGAGAAATTCGAAATAGCAGCCAGCTTTTCTTCGGTAAAATCTGGTTTGGTTAGAGTCATGCTATGCCCCAAAATGAATGGTTAAGGAGAAGCATAGCACCGTTTTATAATTTATATAAAATTAACCAATCAATCTAAGCCAAGCCTCATTAAAAGATTTAAGCAAAGAGCCGCGTTTTTCATAAGGCAAAAATGCGCTCTTAAAGCCATTTTGCAATAAACGCTGGATGTCATCGAGGTTGAGATCCACCTCTTGTACCATGGTCATTATTTCCTTGGTAATGGTGGTATCGGAACATAAACGATTATCTGTGTTGATGGACACTCTTAGCCCAGCTGCAAGAAATTTTTTGAGGGGATGTTCCTTCAATGATTTTACCGAGCCCGTATGTAAGTTTGAAAGCGGGCAGCTTTCTATGCCGATGCGGTGATCCACTGCATATTGCAATAATTCTTCGTCGTGAAGAAGCGAAGTACCATGACCAACACGATTTGCTCCACCCTCATGAATTGCCTGTGCGATACTGGCGGGCCCATAACTTTCACCGGCATGAAGAGTAATAAATAAATTGTTTTTCTTGGCGAAATTAATAGCTTCCAAGTGGTCCCGAATAGGAAAGCCATCTTCCGGGCCCGCCATATCAAAAGCCACCACGCCTAAGTGACGATAACGAGCAGCCAGCTTCGCCACCGACAAAATGCTCGCACCATCATTATGTTTGAGACCGCATAATATTTGCACCACACTCATCCCAAACTCTTTTTCAGCGCGCGCGCCCGCACGAGCGCAGGCCTCCACCACTTCTTCCTGACTTAAGCCTTGTTCCAATAGCAAATAAGGACAATAGCGCACTTCCAAATGCCAAACATTTTCACGCGCCGCATCTTCGCACAGTTCAAAAAATACTCGTTCAATGTTGTCTTTATTTTGCAGCACGGCGACGAGCGGTTCAAAGCCTTGCAGATATTCTTCGAGAGTTTTTCTCACGCGGCCATATTGATAAAATTCCATCAACGCATGCGGCTCATAAGTCGGCAGCTTCACGCCATTTTTTTTGGCGAGCTCAATGAGGGTTTTTATTCTGAGCGAGCCATCAAAATGGCAGTGCAAATCAGTTTTGGGCAAAGAGGCGATTAATTTTTCGGAAATTTTTGGCATGTACTCTCCGGGCACCAAACCTTAAGAAATTCTCGCTAATATGTCGTCGATAAGAGTCAATTCCTTTGGTAATGGTGCGGAAAAACTCATCATCTCTCTCGTCTTCGGATGAGGAAACTCAATTGTTTCGGCATGAAGTGCTTGGCCCTGCAAAAAAGCGATGCTGCTCACCAAAGCTTGTGGAACATTCTTAGTCAAGGCACGACATCCACCGTAAAGATGATCACCAAGCAAAGGGTGATTAATATCAGCCAAATGGGCTCGAATCTGGTGTGTTCGACCAGTGTGAAGAGTGACCTTAAGCGACGAAATGCCGAACCCACGTTTATCTACGAAAAAGGCCGAATGGGCCATGCGCACGTGATGCGAGGAAGCCGCCGGCACCGGCAAGCCCGTAAAAAAGCGGAGGCGATTTTGCGGATGCCGCGCATGACCAGTTTTTAGCTCAAAACGCTCAGCTAAAATCTCTCCATAGGCAAAAGCACGATAGATTTTTTTGACCGCTCGATCTTTAAAATCCTGGCTCAAAGCCTGAAGCGCGCTCTGAGTTTTAGCCACCACCATGACGCCGCTAGTATCTTTATCGAGCCGATGCACGATACCGGGCCGTTCTTGATTACCAATCACCATCTCGGGGAAATGATATAAAAGCGCATGACACAAAGTGCCATTTTTTATCCCTGCGCCAGGGTGCACCACTAAACCTACCGGCTTATTAATTACGGCCAAATGGTCGTCGCTAAACAATATATCCAGAGGAATATTTTCAGGTTCAATGCTTGACGGGCTCGGGGCAGGAAAGCTTAGCTGGAAAACTTCATTGCCATTTATTTTATAGGACGCTTTTAAGGACCGTCCCCCTAAACTCACCAAGCCATCTTTAATCAAATGCGCCACTTGGGCTCGTGAATAACCCTCAAGTTTGCTCGCCAAGAACGCGTCTACTCTAAGATTATTATCCTTCAACTCAGCTTCGATCAAAATACTTTCCATCTCAATCATCTCCAAAGGCTCTTAGAGCATCTTTGTGCACCATTAATGGCATGGCCATCGGATTGGCGGTAGAAAAAAAGGCTAAAGCTGGGGTGCTTATGAAAATCACTCATAGCATCAAGCCAAGTCATTAAAATATAAGTGTTTATTATTAATAATTTATTATTCACAACTGCCACCCAATTTATTTATTCAATCAAAACATTGTATCTTATTTCCCTTACAAGTAAACCCATATATGTAGCATGTTATACCCCAAACCACAAACCATTAAAACACAACAATAAAACGCCATTCTGCAACTTTTCGCCTAAACTCTGGGTTCCAAGCGCTACCATCAGTCGCGACTATAGCTCCTGGAGAAATTATGACTAGGTGGATTTTAGTTCTATGGCTCGCGCTCTTCATCTCTGGTTGCCTTGATAAAACCAACCTGGGAAAATCCTCTTTTGGCGATGATGAAAACGCCCAAGCCGGAGCAGCAAGCGTCATCTCCATGGGCAGGGATGACGACGATGGCGCAGCGGTGAAATGGCATATTGGAGGTGGGCAAGATTAGGGGACGACAAAAAAATATATGGAAAGAAGCATGAGCCTCACGCCGTTCATAGGAGAGGTTGAGCATTAGCCATTAAAGTAATACTATAAAACTTATTAGTTCCTATATAGTGGAAGGATCCTGTGGAAAAAAAACAATTTATACTCAATTTATCCTGCCAAGATCGCGTCGGTATTGTCGCTGCCGTCACTGGTGCTTTGGCAAAGATGGAACTTTTTATCCTCGAACTATCTCAGTTTAGTGCACCTTCCACTGAGCAATTTTTTATGCGCATTTTTTTTGAAACCACCGTCGAAATCGATACAAAAACCATTTATTCAAACTTTGAAAATATTGCTAATAATTTTGGGATGAAATGGACAATGAACGATAAAAGTTATCGCCCCAAAATACTGTTGATGGTGTCGAAGCAAGGGCACTGTCTGAATGATTTACTGAACCGTTGGTCCAATGGTTCACTTCACGTAGATATTGCAGGCATTGTATCAAATCATAGAGACCTCGAAGAAATCGCTTCTTGGTACAAAGTGCCTTTTAATTATTTACCTATAAATGACGTTTCAAAAAACGAACAAGAAAATAAAACTCTTAAACTGATTGAGAAGGAAAATATTGATTTAGTTGTTCTTGCTCGCTATATGCAAATTTTATCTAATGAATTTTGCAGCAAGCTCAATGGAAAAATTATCAATATCCACCATTCATTTTTGCCGAGCTTCAAAGGCGCCCGCCCCTATCATCAAGCTTATGACCGTGGCGTCAAATTAATCGGGGCCACCGCCCATTATGTTACGCCCGACCTGGATGAAGGCCCCATCATTGATCAAGAAACCATCCGGGTAAGACACGACCATTCTGCCAATGACTTGGTGAGGCTTGGGGAAGATATTGAAAGTAAAACTCTCGCGAGGGCCGTTAAATGGCATATTGAACAACGCGTCATGATAAATGAAAACAAAACGGTAGTATTTAGCTAGGCGGCATATCCATGCAGTCCTCGCATAGACAGTTGACGACCTAAAATAATCTCGGAGCCAAAAATTCGTCATGGCGAGCGTAGCGCGGCCATCCAGGAGTATTGCCACTTCAATGGATGCCGCGCTACGCGGGCAACTGGCCTACTTATCTTGTTTCTTCTTGACCTTTTCAGCCTTTTTTTCCTTCGCAGTTTTTAAGGGTTTTTTCTTTTCCGTTTTCTTTGAGTCTTGGGATTTTGCCATAATATTCTCTCCTCTTTATTAATCGGTTTAAACCAAAACTACCGATTCTTCTAAGATAGGAAAATTTCCGAAAATAGCAAAGGAGGCCAAAGGCGTTCGACCGCATTTTAGCCTTAGTTCGATTTATTGTTCTGCATCCTCTGCAGCCGCCTCGGTCCAACCCATAAGGTATTTTATCACTTCACTGCTTTTATTTTGCTGTGCTACTTCTAGCGGTGTCCGAGGAACTGCTAAATCGACTTGTCTTAGGAGTCTCACTTGTAATGGCGAACGCGTCGAGCGAAAATATGGCATCAATACCTTAACCGCCTCAAGATTTCCGGTGCCACAGGCCACATGGACAGGCATTTGAAAAGCGGCATTTATAGCAGAGGGATTTAGGCCCATCGCCAATAAAAAGTCGATTAACTCTTTGCTGCCTGATTTAGCAGCATGATGAAGAAGCGAAAAATTATTTTCATCAGTCATACGAAAATCCAGATGATAATGCACTAAAAGAAACTGAACTGCTAAAAGATTTTTTCCATAAATAACTGCTTTAATAAGAGCTGACGCGGCCAAACCCTGACGACCATCGACGAGAGTTTGCAGCATATCTTGCCAATTCTGCGTCAAAGAAAGGTGAACAGCCTCATACCACGTCCTCTCAGAAAATTTTTGGTGACGATTATTAATTTTTTCTCGAACACGATTGGCATTAAATAAAGTAAGGGTCTCTAAGGCTCCAGCCCAGCAATTATTAAGCGACAAATCAATGGCCTTATCGAGCAATTCGTTATTAAGACTCACAATAAATTCGATTGCCTCTTTCCGATTCTTATACAAGGCACAACCAAGTGGATTAAGCGCGGTCCCCTTATTGCCTGCATTAGGAAGGAGAAACATCCCTAGTGTATCTAGGTTTGCCCCTAAATCGAGGAGGGTTTTAATTGAAGAGAGCTGGCCAGTGATACACGCCCGATGCAGAGAAGTAACTGCTCCCCGAGCAAAGGAATCCACCGGCATCCCCTTTTCAGTAATGAGAAAAGTCAGCAATTCAGCATTTGCCGATTCTGCAGCATAATGAAGAACATTTAATCCTTTTTTATTGCAAATAGTTAGGGAAGCACCTGCTGATAATAATCTCTTAACTTCGTCTATTTGGCCAGCCTGAGCCGCCTTCATCAAAGGGCTTTGCCCGCTTTCATCCAGTTCATTGAGATTCGTCGAATTTTCATCTTCGCTATCAGCCGCAAATGCCGAGGAAAAACCAGGCAAAACCAGCATACTTACAAAATAAAAGCCAAGAATTCCTCTTTTCATAAAAATCCTCAAAAATAAACGATAAAAGTGATTATTTAGACTGTGGCTTCATTATTTTCACCACTAAATCATAAGCCAAACTTTTCTTCATATGAAAAGTGCTGACCAGCAATTTGGTTACATCCTTGGTAGAGAGCCCTTCAGCGATTTTATTTTCAATCAACGTCGCTATTTCGCCTGCTTGATCAGCTTCCTGATGAGCCAATAAAAGTGGTCCTGCTTCCACCACCACCACGCATTCGCCTTTTTCCATAAAAGGGGGCGTGAGAACTTGGCCTAACTCACCTCGATGGAAAGTCTCATATAATTTGGTAAGTTCGCGAGCAACGACGACACGGCGAGGACCGAGGAGATCGAAGAGATCTTTAAGCAAAGTGGCAATGCGCTGAGGAGCTTCATAAATTACTAAAGCGAGCTCAGCTTCGGCCGAAGAGAGAATTAATTTTTTTCTAAGGCCACCTTTTTGCGGCAAAAAACCCAAAAAAGCAAAACGCGTAGTATCAATCCCTGCCCCCATGATGGCGCTTGTGAGAGCTGAGGGCCCAGGAATCACTTCGACGTCTAATCCTGCATTCACCACGGCTTGCACCAAAAGCGAACCCGGATCACTGATCACAGGACAGCCCGCATCCGAGAGTACCAACACATTTTCATTGGCATTTAAGCGCTCAATCACGACGGTGGCGCGGTGCTCTTCCATTTGGGAATGACAAGAAATTACTTTTGCCGCAGCTTTTAATTGAATGCCCAAATAATTGATCAGTTTTAATGCCGAGCGGGTATCTTCCGCCAAAATCAAATCGGCTTTTTTTAGCTCTTCGATAGCGCGCGCGGAAATATCACGCACATTGCCAATCGGAGTGGCCACTACTTTAAGTTTGCTCGCCATTTAATAAGCCTCGGCCCAGAATGCATCTTTGATATGATCAATAACCAGCTTATCGGGCGCACCCACCATAGAAATCACGTCAAAACGACAGTTGGGGGTGGGAGAAATTTTTTGCAAAAAAGCTTGAGCGGCCTTAATAATTTTTCGCTGTTTGGATTTGGTCACTGCCTCGAAAGGCATGCCATAAGAAATATTAAGGCGATGTTTAACTTCCACGAACACCAGCGTCTCGCCATCTTTAGCAACTAAATCAAGTTCACCAAATGCATAGGTGACATTGCGGGCGATGATGCGAAATCCGAGCTTTTCTAAAAACTGGGCGGCAAGATTTTCCGAAGTTTTTCCCGATTCTCTACTCATAAAAGACTCGGAGAGCGCAAAGGCTCATAACTCAAACGGTGAATCGGACACGGGCCTAAGGTCGCCAGTGCGTTCATATGCATGGCAGTGCCATAGCCTTTGTGTGATTCAAACCCATAGCCGGGATAAAGTTTATCAAATTCTTTCATCAAGCGATCACGATGCACTTTGGCCACAATTGAGGCAGCCATAATGCTTGGCACCAAGGAATCACCTTTGACGATAGCGCGCTGTTTGACCGGCACCACACCGGGGATCAAAATATTGCCGTCAATGAGGGCCCAATCTAGCTGCATTTTTTGGCTAATTTCCATCAAAACATTTTTCATGGCCAAAAGCGTTGCACGCAAAATATTTATGCGATCAATATTGCGTGCATCTACTTCGGAAATAGCTACCGCCAAAGCATGTTGGTTGATTTCGCAAAAGAGTTCTTCACGAGCTTTTTCGCTGAGTTTTTTGGAATCGTTGAGGCCCGCAATTGGATGATGGCGGTCAAGCACAACGCCTGCCGCCACCACTGGACCCGCCAAAGGCCCCCGACCCGCCTCGTCAATACCAACCACTAGATGCGTTTCATATTCACTGAGGTCAAAGGTCATGGGGATTTTACTACGCCTTAACTGGCCTGTTAAAATCCTGACGCTCTTTAATACGAGCTTTCTTACCGCGCAGATCACGCAAATAATAAAGTTTTGCACGTCTTACGCGACCAGTTTGTGCCACTTCGATCTTTTCGACACGTGGGCTCGCAAGCGGGAATACACGTTCCACGCCGTCGCCAAAGCTGATTTTACGCACACGAATCGAAGCGCGATTGCCCCCACGACGGTGAGCGATCAACACGCCTTCAAACACCTGGGTACGTTCTTTATCGCCTTCAGAAATGCGGAAGAAAACTCTAATAGTGTCGCCGATACGAAACTTCGGATAATCCGTACGAATATTGGCGCTCTCAATCTTTTGAATAATGCTTGGTGCTGACATAATAATGTTCCCGTAAACCTATAAAACAGTTCTGACAAATTTTTACGCGATTGGAGGCTTACTGTAGTCATGGCAAAAGATCAATGCCACTGGTGGGCCTATTTTCACCCCAGGTTTAAAGACCCACCTATTTTTCGCTTAATTATTTCTTATTATTATATATATTAAACAACAATATCTGCCACTATTTCCAAGGCTTTCTCAATATCTGCCATGGAAAGATCGCGATGGCTAACGGCGCGGAAACGATTCTCATCGAAACAAGAAAAACGTAAACCCCGTGCTTTTGTTAATTCATTAAAAGCCGCTGGATCGCCCCCCTGAGGCGCCAGGGAAAAAAATACCATGTTGGTAGAGGGATTTAGATCTTCCACTAAAATACCAGGGATTTTAGCCAGACCCTGCGCCAAGCGGGTGGCTTTTTCATGATCCTGAGCGAGGTCGGGCAAATGATGCTCTAGGGCAAATAAAGCCGCCCCTGCAAGCATGCCGCTTTGTCGCATCGCACCGCCAAAAATCTGCTTGAGCTTACGCACCCGGGCAAAATCTTTGGCATCAAAAGCCAGGACCGCACCGCTAGGGCAGCCCAAACCTTTGGAAAAACAAATAGTTATTGAATCAAAACCGGCTGCAAGGTGCGCTGCATCGCACTCGGTCTTCACCGCCGCATTAAAAAGCCGAGAACCATCTAAATGACTTTTAATCCCTTTGGACTTTGCATAGTCCGTTACTTCCTGAAGCATCGCTAAGGGCCAAGCACAGCCGCCCCCAGCATTGGTGGTATTTTCTACGATCAAAAGGCCAGTTTTCGGCGAATTAGGAGAAGGTCTATCACGAAACCGAAGCCTCACTTCATCAGCACCAAAAATACCTGATTTGCTCGGAATCATGCGCGCCTGCACATGGGAGTGAAAAGCCGCGCCCCCACCCTCTGCGTTAAAAATATGACAATGCTCATGGGCGATCACTTCATCCCCCGGCTCAGTATGCAGCTTGACTGCAATTTGATTCGCCATGGTGGCCGAAGGAAAAAATAAAGCACAACTTTTCCCCAAACGCTCAGCCATCATCGTTTCCAGCTTCTTCGTAGTCGGATCCTCACCAAGCTGCTCATCACCAAGCAGCGCTTCCATCATCGCTTGCTTCATAGCGGCCGATGGCTTGGTTGCAGTATCGGAAAAAAGATCGATGCCTTTAAACATGGATTCCTCGCTCGTTTGCAGGGGACACTATTAAGTAATGAATTACTAAGAATATGTCCACTGCAACAGATGAAGACTATGTTTATTCATAGAGCTCGGTTTCTTTTCCATTTACTCTGCACGATGAAATATAAATATTAAACTGTCTTCCAAATTTCGGAGTATCGCCATGAATCTCTATAAGTCGACGCGATTGAGCAATTGTCACGTACATACTGAATCCTTTAGCGTCGTGACTTGTAGAAATTAAATTGGTGTTTTTCAGATAACGAGATCTTAGTTCTTCCAAAGAAATATTTTTACGAGAAAAAAGTAGCATGCCTTGCTTAATAAAGAGTGGATAGGAATCATCAACGTCAATGCACGGAGTTTCTCCAAAATTGAGCGGTCCCCTTAAAGTCGGCTTCTGAAAAAATGTTATAGCAAGCGTATTAGGCATTTCTGAATCTGTTAGCTTTAGGGTCAACACGGCCCAAGGATCTTCGTGATCCACAGCAAATACTTTGAGTTCATATACTTCGCCCGTAGTCGAATAACCCCGAAGGCTCGCCTTGGCATCGAGCCACGGAAAAAAAGTCATTAGAAATTTCTGAAGCGCTAGCGGAAGATCTTCGTTATTGGCGACACCACTCCGCCCAGAAGACGCGATTTCAATTAAATTAACCAGATCAAAGAGATTTTCATCTTCTGGCAAGATTTGCAGCGGTGCTTGTTCTACCACCGTTAATGGTGGGTATGATAATTGCATAGAAAATGAGGCGTCGTTATTCACTGCGCTAAATCTTGCTGGATAGTCAATCATCGAAGAATCCTGCTCCGCTGCTTCTTCTTCAAAGTCGCTCTCTTCACTTTCCTCTGAAGCGTTATTTTCCACCGTGTCCGTTGCCTCATTTGAGTGCCCACTCCCAATGTTCTCCAAAATGTTAAGATCTTCGACGTTGAATATAGGCAAGGAAGGATAGGGAAACCAACAATAAATCGGATTTGGTCCTTCGCCGGAGAGTTCCTTCCAAAAAAAGAAGATTTTTAAAGTTCTCAGTGCAGTGTTGGAATTAGGCTTTTTACGTCTTGGATTGTATTTTGCGACCATGAAATCATCAAATTTTCTTTTAGCGCTGCTTTGATTGAATCTCGTGGTGTCTACGTCAATAAATTTTTTGCAAAAATGGTCAAAATCCTCCCAATTCTTTACTTGATAAAGAGTTTCCTTGTTCACGACATTTAACGAGTCATTCACCACACATATTTTATTTTCCTGGCGCAATTCTTTGAAGGCTGTGGTTGCCTCTAGAAATTCCTTTGTCCATTTAGCCGGTGCAGAAAGAAGTTGAGTGCTGGCGAACATTAAGAACAATAAAAACAATGTAGAAATATATTTCATAAGGCTTTTAAACCTCCTAGTTATCTAAAAAATTTGAATACAATATTTTTAACGATCAATTGCTTAATTTAAATTCTTTTCCATTTAATCTGCAAGAAGAAATATAAAGGGTAAATTGGTCTCCCAATTTCCCGGTATCTCCATGAATTTCAAAGAGGTTCTTTTCTTGAGTGTCGCTCGCGTAGATACTAAACTCATCGTTAGAATTTTGCATAATAATGTGGGTCAGGTCTTCTAAATAATAGGAAGCAAAATCATTTATCTTAAAAGCTGTGCGAGAATGAAGCAGGGTATTTTGATTAATAGAAGAAGGAAATAGTCCGTCAGATTCCA
>CAYJDW010000003.1:45120-74377 GCA_964368985.1 uncultured Myxococcales bacterium
CAGTGATTCAACATTTTTTTGCATTGCCTGAAGAGGAAGTGGAAGAAGAATTAAGAAGCAAAATGCAACATAATTAGCAATAGTTTTCATAATAACCAAAAAAATTAAATAGAGTAAAAAAAAACTTGCTGGTAAATTTAAATACAATTGTTGTCAACCATCCAGGGTTCTCAACGGCCTATCAATCACTTTTCTTCCTCACCCAAAACCTATCACCTGGAGTTGAATAGCCATCAGCCGGGCCAAAGTCGAGCTAAGAAGTTGATATTTGTTAGCGGATCCACTTCATCCGACAAATTAAAAATTAGGAATCAAATGATCAGAAGCGATTTCCAATAACTGCCCCCGCAATTCACCAACCGTATAGAGCGAACCGCAAACGAGCACTACCGAATGGCTTTCTTGAGCGCTTTCTATTACCTCGTCCCACGAGGAAAAATTGCTTAATTTTTCCGGATCCACACCTTGTTCAATGAAAAGACATTCCAAGTTTTCGAGCTTTTCTGCCCGGGGATTTTGGGACATGTGGACAAAAATATGATGGAAATCATTTTTCTCCGTCAACAAAGAAATTTTTTCCTGCGTCGTAGCTCCCGTGAGTGAGCCATAAACCAAGAGCAGTGGCTGGTTTTTAATACTTGGATCGGCTTTCAGTGCCTTGCTCAGTGCATTGATACCCGAAGGATTGTGTGCACCATCAAAAATAATTTTAATGCCCTTTTTCATAACCAGCTCATAGCGTCCGGCCCAGCGAACTTTGAGCAAGCCTTGTTTAATTCTATCTGGGATCATCCTTAGCCCCAAAGCTTCCACCAAGGCAATGGCAAGACCCGCGTTATGTTTTTGGTGCTCACCCTGTAATCCCAGTGGCCATGAAGCGGGCTTACTCTGAGTGAGCTCAAAGCCAAGAGTATTTTTTATCTCTCTTATCACCGTGTCCGCACTTGGATGTTGCGGCACACTAATCACTTTTTGCCCGGGCTGCGCGGCAAGAATTTTTTCCCGCGCAATGGCCTCCATCGTGTCGCCCAAAATATTTTGGTGATCGAAATCGATCATACTCACGCCTAAGACCTGTGCCCCGATCGCAGTGGTGGCATCAAGACGGCCACCAAGTCCCGCCTCAACAATAACGACTTCCACCTGAGCCTTGGCCGCCAACCACATAAACATGGCCAAAATACATTCAAAAAAACTCGCCTCGTCGCCAAGTTGCGTAGCCTTCACTAAAATTTCTTCAGTGGCCAAAATAAAATCCGCTTCGCTCACCTGCAAACCATTGATGCGAATACGCTCTCGCGCAGAACTTAAATGTGGACTGGTAAAAAGTGCGCAAGAAATACCATGAGCGAGCACGATGGATTCCGTAAACGCGGCGGTCGAGCCCTTGCCATTGGTGCCGACAATTTGAACCGTCTTAAACTGGCCCGCTTTAAATCCGGTGGCCTTAAGGAGATCATTAATCCTGTCGAGGCCCAATTTTGGATTTGAAGTTCTGTTTAATAATTTTTCCAGAGCTTTTTGATAAGCTGGGGAGCCATATATATTTTCCATAGGACTGGAAACCTCGGCGGGCTAATTTGATTAACCATAAAAAACACACCTATAACCTTTAGGGTCACAGGTGTGCTGTAAATAACTTCCAGACTAAAAAGGTCAAAAATGGTCGTTATTGAATTGAACAAGCCTTTTGTTGGCCTAATTTTTCATCAAATCTCACGGGAAAGTTATAGCTTAAGCCGCTCAAAACAGTTTTTGTTACGCGTTGGCAATTGTACTCGCTAATGCTGTACTGATATTTTATTGCAGCATCTTCAAAAGCAGCTACAATTTTATTCCATGCCGTATTATATTCCGATGCACTATCAAAGTTTAAAATAGTTTCGCAGTCCGCCATAAAGTAATCTTGCTTTCCTATTTTGGCTTGGCTTCCCATAAAACCCATGGGATCTTGTGGTTCGAAATTTAAACCCGTCCCGTCAGCTCCCCTTATAAACACATGCTGCAAGCTACCCACCCACATTTTGGCTTCCGGCTGCACAATCTCGCTGAGGGGAATCAAGCAAACCTTAATTTCGTAGCCAGCATTTAATGACAACGCTATCAAACTAAAAAAACAAATAAACAAAGATTTCTTCATTATCTCTCTCCAACTATCCAATATTATTCAAAGCTTTATGACTTTAAGTAATTCTAATCCTAAAAGCATCACAAAGATAAGAAGAGCATAATACTCTCATCACCCTCGTCAAGTGCTAGGAAAACTCAAGCTTTTGCCGGGCTTACACCATAAATGTTGATGGCACCGCACTATACCGTCATATAATTCTTATCTAGGCTTTTTCTACTACTTATGAAGGAGATCGCTATGACTTCCATCACCTATCAAGATGCCGGCGTAGATATTGATTATGCCGATCGAAGCATTAAATGTCTCATCCCCAGTCGATCCCGCTCCAAACATGTCATCGCGAGTCCTCATGATTTTGCAGGTTTGTTTTCCATAAAAGAACTGGTCAAACATTATGATGATCCAGTATTAGTGGCGAGCACTGATGGCGTAGGTACTAAAGTTCTTGCCGCTATTGCTTGCGAATCCTATGACGGTTTAGGGCAAGATTTAGTCGCCATGTGTGCCAACGATATCCTCACCAAAGGGGCACTGCCTCTGTTTTTTCTGGATTATTTCGCCACCGCAAATCTAAAAAGCGTGCCCTTTTCACGATTGGTCAACAGCATGACTGAGGCCTGCGAAGAAATCGATTGTGCGCTCATCGGCGGTGAAACTGCTGAAATGCCCGCACTTTATGCTCATAAACATTTTGATTTAGCGGGTTTTATTGTCGGTGTGGCGGAGCGTTCTAAAATGCTTGGCCGCCACCTCGTGAAAGAAGGTGATGCAGTGATCGGTATCGCATCCTCTGGGCTTCATGCCAATGGTTTTTCGTTGGTGCGAAAAATCATGTTTGAAAACCTTAAACATCGGGCCAATGACGTGTTGTGGCAAAGCGAAAAAAGCGTGTCCACCGTTGCTGATGAATTGCTGCGGCCCACTATTCTTTATCAGCATTGCATCACTGCGCTTAGGAATGCGGGAGTGAAACTCAATGCACTTGCTCATATCACCGGCGGCGGGCTGCTTGGCAACGTGCCACGCATATTGCCTGCCCATCTCACGGCTGAGCTCGATATTAGCCACATAAAAATCCCAAATATTTTTTCCTATTTGGCAAAAAATGGCCCCGTCGATGAACAAGAAATGCTTAGAACTTTTAATATGGGCATTGGCATGGTGGCCGTGGTGGATGCAGGCCTGCAAAGTTTGGCCCTCGATATTATCAAGGCGAACCACCAAATAGGCTATGAAATAGGCATTATCAAGGTCAACGAAGGGAGTCAAAGATGCCAAGTCAAGATGTGATTAAGAAAATCGTCGACGCCATTAGTCTCGACAATGATGTTTTGAGAGTTGGCGTGCTGGTCTCTGGCCTCGGGACTAACCTGCAAGCACTCATCGATTATTCTTGCTCTGAATCAGCTCGTTTTAAGCTCGCTTGCGTCATCTCCAATAATTCCGATGGAATTGCCTTGAAGCGAGCAAAACTTGCGGGCATCAAGAATCATTTTGTGAATCATCAAGCTTTTTCTAGCCGTCATGAATTTGAACTGGAATTGGCGGATTTTTTAATGGAAGCGCAAGTTCATTTGGTGGTCTTGGCAGGCTTTATGCGAAGATTGACGCCGACTTTTTTGTCGCTGTTCAAGCATCGTGTCATAAATCTTCACCCATCGCTTTTACCAGATTTTAAAGGGCTTCATGCTATAGAGCAGGCCCTCTGCGCTGGCGTCGATAGGGTTGGGTGCACCGTGCACTTGGTTGACGAAGCTATCGATCGTGGCGATATCATTGAGCAATTTTCCTGCGCCATCAAACCCAAAAGTCGCATCGAACTCGTGAAGAAAAAAATCCACCAGCTCGAGCATGAACTTTTGCCTAAGGTTGTAAATAAAATTGCCATCCAGGCGCTAGAGAAAAGTTCTCTTGAACAGTTCAACATTGCGGCCAAAAACTATGCCGCAGATTATGGAACTAATGCACGCCAAGGCGACTGAAAAATAAAGCGGGTCGCCGCTTAAGCCCATGAACATGTGGTAGTTGACATAAATCGCGAAAAGGAGACCACTTGCCGCCGACAACCAAAATGGCCACCAGGAAAAAATTCTTTTTTCCGTAACCACAATGTTGTCGATCCCGCCTAAGCCAAACTCAAGCGACATGCTAACTAAAAGCGGCAGCACCATGACGGGATAATAGGCTACCAAGGGGGCCACAAAAAGCCCGTGCACCACCGACCACATGATTCTCGACCAATCCCCGCCCGTGATACCCGTGCGGCGAAATAGTTTATAACATCCCACCACATAATCGATAGCAGATACCCAAGTAATGGCGATAATCACGCCCATCTGCGTCGACAAAGTGGTTTCTTTGCTGACGAAATAACCTAAAATTGCCACCAGGAAAAAAGCAGCAAAGACAGGGAGCGCCCAAAATTTGGGGCCTTCGGATTTTAGTTTATAAACGATAGCCACGGCTAAAAATGGGAGTGACAAGCACAAGCAGACCAGGCTAAAAATGCCCCAGGGTAAAACAATGGTGAGAAAGATAGTGCCCAAGCCACCCATTTGAATGATGGTTTTAAGTTTCGCAAGCGTGCTGGTTTTAATTTGTTCTTGTCGAAAAGCGACCGAAGATCGTAAGGCCGTCATGAGTAGTTCACGACTGAGTAAGGCACTCGCCACCCAAGCGGGAAAAATTTCTAAAGCCACCATGCTTAAAATAATCGCCGTAATAAAAATCTTATCGGCCACCGGATCAATGAGCGACCCTAAGCGAGTGGGGCCTTCTTTCCGAGCCATCAGTCCGTCGACAAAATCAGTGGCGCCGAGAATCACAAAAATCGCAAAGGCAATCCACCAATCGATGGCGTCACCATAAATCAGCATGTAGGAAGGAATGGGCAGCAAAAAAATACGAGCCATCGTTACCTGATTGGCGGTAATACGCACGGTCCACTCCTCGAGAAAGTCTCATGGCTTTAAGCCACAATCAAAACTACTTAACCTTTCAGTAACACAATCTCGCTTTTATTCAATTCACGATGCTTACCGACTTCAAGTTTCCCCAAAGCGATGCCCGCAAAATCGGTGCGTAAAATGCGCATAACTGGATTTTCGATGCGAAAAAACATCCGCTTAATCTGGCGATATTTACCTGAAGTGAGCGTCACTCTGACCCAAGAGTTAAACTTAGTGGCACGGTGAAATTCAATCTCAGACCTTCCGGTCGGACCATCTTCCAAATAAATTCCGCGACGCAATTTTTCGATCGCCGCTTCTTCGGGCACGCCTTTAACTTTCACCAAATAAGTTTTTTTGCATTTAAACTTGGGATGGATCAACTTCTGGGTAAGCTCGCCGTCATTGGTCAAAAGCAGGGCGCCTTGGGCATCATAATCTAGTCTGCCCACGGGAAATATTCGCATATCGCGATATTCCGGCAGCAAATCAAGCACGGTTTGTCGATCAAAATTGTCTTTGAGGGTGGTCACCACTTGAGGTGGCTTATGCAATAAAATATATACTTTTTCCTGATTATATTCCGCCATAATTGATACGGCTTGCCCATTAACATGGATCACATCTTTTTCAGCATCAACCATTGCACCGAGCTTATCCACCCGCTTACCATTCAACCGAATGCGGCCTTCTAGGATCATCTCTTCTATGCGTCGTCGCGACGCTACATTGGCGCGAGCCAGTACTTTTTGTATTCTTTCAACAGTCATCATTAGCACCCGATTAGGTAAAATTTACTCTTTCACCGGAGGTGTTTTTTCTATATTATCTGCTCTGAGCAAAGCCTCATCTAAACTCTTCAAGGCTTCCTCGCTCAGGCGTTCGACATCGCTCGAAAACATAGGAACTTTTTTTGCTTCCGCAAATAAATCCTTCAGGCTCAAGTTTTCCGATGTAAAATCAATCTCGGTCACTTCTTCACCCGCCCCCAAAGCCTCATATTGCTTAAGGGTTGGCAAATCATTCAGCGAGTTTAGGGAAAAAAACTCCAGGAAGTCTTTGGTTGTACCATAGAGAAGCGGTCTGCCAAGGCCTTCAGATTTTCCTAGTATTTTCAACAACTTAAGTTGCATGAGCTTTTTTAAAGCAAAGGAACTGTCCACGCCACGGATTTCATCAATATCCACCCGAGTCAGCGGCTGGCGATAGGCCACCACCGATAATACTTCGACCTGCGCTTTGCTCAGCTGTAATGGTTTTTCAGCGATGATTTTTTTTACCACCATCGCATGCTGTGGCGCCGTCGCGAAAACCCATCCGCCAGCGAGATTTTTTAAAACCAAACCTTGGCCCAAAGGGCGAGCATTGTCGCTCCATTTCGCTTCTAAAGATTTGAGGGCGAGACGCACGTCACGGTTTTGAGCATTAATATCGGCCGCTTGCAAAGTTTCGACTATTTTCTCAATAGTTATGGCTTCTCGGCTCACAAAAATGAGCGCTTCAATGAGCGGCTCTAGATCGGGCAAAGGCTCTAGTAAAAGCTGAGGTTCATCGATTATTTCAGTAGTCATCACTTTCTCCAGATTTCTTAATGAGACCGAGCATTTCACCAGTGTGGGTATAAAAATTCTCTTTCACCACCGAGATCGCCAAATCATCTACGGAGGCCACATTGATACGCAAAAGTTTTAGACGAGACATTTCTAAGAGGGCCAAAAAGGTGACGATAACATCGATTTTTTCATAAATCGGAAAGAACCTTAGCGCATCATAAAAAGTGAATTTAGTTCTGATTTGGCAATAATCCATCAGCTCATTAATACGGGCTGAAACACTGATGCGGTCCCGCGTAATGGTATGCACATCATGTTGCTCCGATTTTTTTAATAAAGTGGCTAACTTATCGACTAAGGAAAAAATCTCGATGGGAGCGATTTTGACGTCGGCATTTGGATCATCTTCTGCAATTTCTTCGTCGTCATAATGACGGAAAAATAAATCTCGCCCCAAAGTCGGGCGTTCAAGTAAAGCCATGCTCGCTTCCTGATAACTTTTATAGAGCAACAAGCGCTTGATCAACTCTCGACGAGGATCGTGGCCTTCATCTTCCTCATCCTGAAGAGAAGTGGCCTGATCTTCTTTGGGCAACAGCATCTTGCTCTTAATTTCGGCCAAGGTCGCGGCCATTACTAAGAATTCACCCGCCACATCGAGATTTAGTTTATGCAGCTCATCCAAGGCTTCGAGATATTTGGCGGTGATAACCATGATGGGGATATCAAAAATATCCATGGAGTGTTTGCGAATAAGATGGAGCAAAAGATCCAGCGGACCATCGTAATTCGGCGTATCGATATGCAGCAAAAGCGATTCTGGAGTAGGCACGAAATCAAGCGCATCTTTATCCCGAAAACGCCCCCGCGCCCTAACGCGCACCAGCGTATCGCCCAGCTCAACGCTGGTCATGGCAAGGGGTGATTCTGGGGCCGGATTATTCATGGGTTTCCTGACTTAAATCATTAGCTTTGCTTCCCAGTTTAGAACGAGGATGATGCTCATCGTAAAGGAGAAGCAAACGTTTTTTATCTACATGGGTATAAATTTCAGTGGTGGCTAAATCTGCATGTCCGAGCAAAAGTTGCAAGGCTCTAAGGTTTATACCACCTTCAAGCAAATGGGTAGCGAAACTATGGCGCAGCTGATGGGGAGATAAATTCGTTCCTAAACCAGCTAAAAGCGCGTATTTCTTAATAATTTTCCAGACACTTTGACGACTTAAAAAAAGACCATTTTTTCGGATAAAAAGCCACTCGGAGTTCTTTTGAGAAAGAAGCTTTATGCGCGCCCCAGATAAATAATCTTCTAGTATATGAAGCGCCTTTTCGTTCAGAGGCACTACTCGTTCTTTATTTCCCTTGCCAGTCGTGCGCAAAAAACCCCGTGGGAAATCAATATCGCCGACTTTCAGAGATATAAGTTCAGTGACTCGTAAACCGGCGGCATAAAGAATAGCTATAATGGCCGCATCACGCTGCCCACGCGGGCTATAGCCAGGTTTGGTTAGAACCCGGTCAATATCTTTTAAGGGCGCAGTTCTTGGAAGGCGGCTTTCAACTTTAGGAAGCTCTATATCTTCTGCGGGGCTGGTATTAATCTTTCCTTCTTTACGTAAAAAAAGAAAATAACGTCTGATGGCACACAATGCGCGATGCATACTCTTAGCTGAAATATTTTCGCCCGCGCGCTTCGTGCAAAAACTCGCAATATGTTCCCGTTTGACGCCATCGATAGTGCCAACTTTGAGCTCATCTAAAAAGCTAAAAAATATTCTTAAATCGCTGCTATAAGAAAAAATTGTATTATTGGCGAGGCCTTTTTCCACGCGGCTAAAGCTTAAAAATTGCTCGAGAAAAAAATAAAGCTGATTATCGCTTGCCATTTTGTGCCCTAATTACGCGATTGTCCAAATATTGTTTAACCCCTAAAACCATGCCACGCGCACATAATTCTCTCAGGCCCGCATTGCTCAGCATGCGTTCTTCGTTTGGATTGGAAATGAAAAACATCTCGCTCAATACCGCGGGCATTTTTACAAAGAGCACATAAAAAAGTGCTTGATTATAGCCACGATCATTAAGCTTCGATTGGGGGATTTTTTTTTGTAATTGAGATTGCAGTCCTCGAGCAATTAAGGCCGCCAACTGGTCGCTCTCTTCTCGATTAGCGTTGGCCCTGAGATCAGCCAAAATAAATTTAAGAGCTTTCGAACTCATGCCCCCACTTTTATTTTCCCGAGCTGCCAGGCGATCTGCATGGCTATTACTCGCCACATCCAAGCTATAAAGTTCAAAACCCGACGCATCCGCCTGCTCGCTTGAGTTAATATGAAGAGATAAAAATAAATCTCCTCCCGCCGCATTAGCAATTTTTACGCGCTCTTCAAGAGAAACATAGCGATCACTGGTGCGAGTCAGGATTACTTCCACTTGTGGCATAACTTTTCGCAGTAAACGACGCATCCGAAGAGCCATATCCAAGGTGAGATCCTTTTCTTTAAGCCCTGCGCGCCCCACGGCCCCCGCATCTTCCCCGCCATGGCCCGGATCAATGATCACTCGCCCCCTAATGCCTGAAACCGTAACCATTCTTCTTTTATCAGGGGGCGGCGAGCGTCGAGCTTGCGGAGTGGTGCAGGAACAAAAAAGCATAAGCAATAAGCTCGCTAGTCCCACACTTAATAGTTGATAGTGAAAAATGTTTTTCATAAGCATGGATCATATTATCATAGCTGGCGTCAGTTAAGCGAGACCCACAGCCATTGTTAAATCAAAGCTGGAGCCACGCTTTGATAAGAAAAAGATATTATTTATCACAAATTTAGACCTAAGATTTGTGACTCATTATAATCACTATAGCAAGCATTACTTGGGTGATGCCGATAAGGTTTTAAGCCCAAATGTCAAACCCGCATTGTTGGATTAAACTAATGAGCATTAAAAACCAAAGCCGTCTGCCAATATTTGCTCTGATAATTATCGGCGCCACCGTCTTTAGTCTCGTTGGGCTCAATTATTTGGTTGAAAAAATTGCCAAAACTAGGCCTCCCGAAATGGCTCAAAGTAAGCCACCACCTGCGCTGCGAAATATGAATGGCCAGGACGACGCGGTGGCGCCCCTGGTCCCGCCTGGAAAACTTGGGGGTGACCTCAGGCCGCCAGCACCAAATGGATTCGATTTAAAGAAAGGTATGATGCCGCCGCCGGGAATGAAAGGTCCTGAGGGAAATGGTGGAGGCGTCATGAGGCGCATGCGCAAAGGGGCGAACGGCGAGGCAGGGGGCGACCGCGCTTATCCCAATGGAAACAATGGCGGGGGGGCCGGCAATGGTGGTCAAAACGGCGGTCCAAATGGGAAAGCGCCTCCAAGAGATTTGAAAGAACGTCCAAACCAGCCTCCACCGCCACCGGTACCCGATCAAAATTACCGCCCCTCTGACCAAGAACTCTATGAAATAGAAATGGAGCGGCGCCGCATGATGGGCCCCCCACCCGGCTATGCGCCTCCCGAATATTATCAGGATGGCCCTCCTCCTTATGGCGAGGAAGATTATGAATATTTCGATGATTACGATTATGACAGCAAGCTCGAAGATCCAAACCAAGAAGACATCAAAACAACCGCCTCTGATACCAACGAATATCAAGATGAGCCAAACAATGACCTCGACCTGGTTGTAGAAGATGAATATCTCAACGAATTCTTGGATGAAGAAGACGAAGATTAATTCTTCAAACTAAAGCTAGTAACTGCCTGATCCACGGCCTCCTTCCATTCGGTGGCCATTTTGAATACCTCGCCCTTATGCCATAAAACGGCCTGATCGAGGCTATTTTTATGGCCAACTACACCACTGTTGCCTGAATCGAGGGTGACTTTTAGTTGTGGTGGACTGCTCATTAGGGCCTGAAATCTCATGTTAGCGCCATACATCACCGGCGTGCCCGTTTCCGCTAAAGGAGATGAAGCACTGCCCGCCACCTCTCGTTTTCGATCACGAAAAAAAGTACCCACCAGTGGAGCCGCAGCGAGAGGGCTCTGACGTTGCAAATAATGGTGTCGTCCCCAGCGCCATTGCCACGGTGAATGACCGGCCATTTTGCGAAGTCGTTCAAAAGCAGGGGCGCACAATTCTTTTACCCGATCACGCACTGAGTCCCCCGCGAACAGCGCACTTTTAGACCCGCTCAATTCTTTGAATAATGCCTGCTTAATGCCATAATTTATTTGACCCACATAAAGCGCACGCTTAGCAAAACCTGTCCCTACCGCAGTTTTCAGTTTGTCCTCGATCACTTCATTGATCATCATTTCATAGGGAAGAGCAGCGAGGCTCTCGGTGCTAAAAATGCCATCGAAGTTTGCGATTAATTTTGCGAATTGTTGCTCGGCATCCGAAGCATCTTTAAATGATTCTTGGCAAATTTTACCCAGCAAGGGGGCAAGTTCTTTCGCTTCAATAGAGAAACTATCAACTTGAATATGGGCGACCTCATTAAAATTAAGTGGCTGTTGATGGCTTAATAACTCGTTCAATCGATCTTGAATGCGCAAGGCTCGATAAGGCGGAGCACCTTGTTTTGCAAAAGATTTAAACTCACTCGCACCATGGCTAAAAATATTTTGATTCGCGGTAACGATAAATCCTTTGTCAGGATTTAAAACTTGAGGTTTCTCGAGAAAAGTGGACCATAATGACGAGGATTTACTCCCATCGAGCGGCAAAAAAGCATGCTGTTCTTGAGCACGACTGGGCACCAAACCTGCATAGGCATAGCCAATATTTCCGAAAATATCGGCCAACACCATGTTAACTCCGGGCAGGGTCATGGTGCCAATCACACTCTTTGCTTCCGCTACATTTTTTGCTTGGGCCAGCTCAATAAACGAGGTGGTGATTTTAGAATGTTTGTCAGTTAAAAATGCCGTCCACATGATTGCCAAAAGATCATTTTTATCGATCCATTGATCGTGGCGACTATCCATCACGGGACCAAAAATGCTCACAAAATAGACTTCTTCCAAACAATTACCTTTCTTGTCTAGACAAAATTTCTGAGGCCATTTTTCTAAGTTATATTTTTTCCCATCGACCCAGTAAGCTTCGGCCTCCACCGGATCCCGTCGCAACAAAACAGTGTCTTGAGTGTTTAAATAGGACGCCGTCACCCCCCAGGATACTGTTTTTGAGACGCCGATCAAAATGGCAGGCACACCGACAAAAGTCGCGCCACTTGCTTGAAAATTATCGGTAGCCAGAGTGGCCAAATAAAAATTTGAAGGCCAGGCATGGCGTAAGTGGGGATCATTCATCAAAACCGCCTGTTTATTTTCCATCAAGCGTCCTTCTACCGCCCATGCGTTCGATGCTCCTCCCTCAAGTTGAATGAGATTTTCCACGTCGTCATTTATGTCAACAACCGCTTTCTTGTCATCGCTTTTAGAAAAAATTGGTATGCTAGGCTGACTCGTTTCAGCAGCCGAATAATCACCCTCAATAACAGCAGCACGACGATCATCTACAGATGCGAACAACTCTTTTTTAGCCTCGGCGGACAAAGCAGATTTAGCAAACTTAAGTCGCACTATTTCCGGGAAAAGATCGGCCGCTAATTGCCAAGCTTGCAAACGCCCAATAGCCACCACCTGCAAAGCACTAAACTCTTCAAACTCAATCCCAAGCAAGAAATGCTCAGCGCTTCTGCCACGCTGCTTAGCGCCATCGTTAACACCGCGCACATAAGCATCGAGAATCAGGCGCTCTTCGCTTGAAAGTGCCGCCAGCTGTTCTTCCAATTTATAACTTAAGAAACGCAATTTTCGATCTGATTCTAAGCCCTTATCTCCGAACAATTCCGCTACCCTCCCCATGGCTGCATGACGAATCAAATCGAGTTGAAAAAGCCGATCGCGAGCATGTAAAAAACCTAAAGCATAAATAGCTGAATGATTATCTTTAGCCTTGATAAATGGCACACCAAATTTATCGATAGCGACGTTGATGCTCCCATTCATAGCTGGAGCTTCGGATAAAGAGGATAAAGTGTTTGATTTGATAGCGGGAGGCCTGAACATAAAAAATGGGTGGCATGCTGAGATTAAAAAAATACAGCACGCTAAAAGCACTTTCCTCATTGATCGTCCCTTATTTTGCTAAGCTTAGGGCATCCTGAATGAGCCAAGGGCCTTTGGGAAGACCCCGCCCTTCCCGCAAGTGGTCGAAAAGGTGTGCAAATATATTTTCTTAATTACTAATTTCATCCATTCACCCCGGGCTTGCTTGACTGATCGAAAGCAGATTGGTAGGTGCTAATAACACCAAAATACCGATTTTAAGCAATCAACCAGGTTTATATGATTTCAACAGTGATGAGCCCTGAAAAAAAGGGTACTCTGCTCGCAGTAGCGTCCGGCCTACTTTATGGCTTGCTCGGTTATTTCGGCATGAAGATTTTGAATTCAGGCCTCTCGGTCTACAACTTATCCTTTTGGCGCTTTGTTATTGCCTCTTTATTTATGGCTTGCGTTTTTTTCGCTGGCCGCGCCAAGGGCATTTCTCTTCGTCAGCATCTTGAAGCAATGCTCGTCGGGAGCATTTTTTACACGATACCCGGCGTCTTATTTTTCATTGCCAGCAAACTAATCGGCACTGGCCAAGCCATGGTCATTTTCTTCGTTTATCCGGCTTTTGTGATGGTGATAAATTGGCTGGTAAATAAACAACCCATTAAACGCAGCTATTGTTGGTCATTTCTCGTTATTCTCGTGGGCCTCGTTCTCCTCGTGGATCTGAGTGAATTATCTTTTGACCTTATGGGCATCAGCCTTAGCCTTTTGTCTGCTTTGTCTTATGCCATTTATTTATTCTTAAGCAAAAAAGCGACTATCCCCGCCATCAACTCAACCTTTATGGTGTCAATCGGTTGCGCAGCAATGGCTTTTTGCTTGGGCCTCATCGATAACTCTCTCACACTCCCTACTGAGACTATGCAATGGGTCAATATTCTCGGCATTGGTATTGTCTGCTCGGCCGTCCCTATTTTATTGCTTCTCGAGGCAATGAAACACATCCCCAGTGATAAAGCCTCACTCCTCTCCGTGCTTGAACCGGTTTTCACCGTTATTTTTGGTGTCATCCTCCTCGGAGAAGTGATGAATCTAAATAATATCATCGGAATCATATTGATTCTCGTGGGAGCTATGAGCATAAGTGTTAGAAGTCATTAGCTCCGCCAGTGTTGAAGCTGAAACCCTGAGGTTTTTTTCCGCTCGGTATGGCTCGAATTTGGTCGGTGATAAAGTTTCAGTTTAGAGTAATTAAATTTTTTTAATAAAGAGAATCAAAGAATGAAACAAAAACTATTAGAAATTTATGCGCTTTGCACATGCCTTCTTGCTGTCTTAGTTATTAGCACAACCTTCATCCTGTTAACCTGGAATGCGGTGAAGTTAAACGCGCCTTCTTTTACTTTGAGTAGTCGCGACTTTAAGTGTCATCAAAATGATCAAGAATATAAGATATGCTTGTCTTACAGGTGGTATTATCCTCATGAAGATTCTTCTCCCCCACTTCCTTCTGACCAAGAATTAGCTGGTTTGCGAGAAAAATCCTATGAAACACTTATTGCTGTTGAACACCGAGATGCCCAGCAAGGACTTGTATTGTGCAGCATTATTTTGTTTATGGGCTTATTAATATTTGCCACTCATTGGTGGTTGGCTAAGCGGGCCAGAAATTGATCTTTCCTATTCCTATCTAAAGAGGATATATAAAAACTTTGCATGGTCGGTCTTTTATTAGCCGCTGCTCCTTTTTGGATGATTACTCATTCCCACTCAATAGTTCCCGGTGGCTTTTGCGTGATATCATAAAGCACTCTATTTATACCGGCCACTTCATTGGTTATTCTCATCGACATTCGTCCCAATAATTCATGAGGAAGCTTGGACCAGTCCGCAGTCATTGCGTCCTCGCTTTCAACTGCGCGTATAACAATAGTTTCGCCATAGACTCTCGCATCACCCATCACGCCAACACTTTTCACGGGTAATAATATTGCAAAACATTGCCAGATTTTTTTGTTATAAATTCCTGTGGCGACGGCATTTTTAATTTCTTCTCTCACCACACGATCGGCTTGGCGAAGAAGTGCAATACGCTCCCTGGTCACAAGTCCTGGCGCTCTCACTGCCAGCCCTGGGCCAGGAAAAGGCTCACGCATAACCACTTCCTTCTTTAAGCCCATGAGTTGACCGATAGCCCGCACTTCATCTTTAAAAAGTTCCCGCAAAGGCTCAAGCAAACTAAGTTTCATGTGCTCAGGCAAACCTCCAACATTATGGTGGCTCTTGATACCGTGAGAATGGCCGCCATTTTTCGTGGGTGATTCAATCACATCGGGATAAAGCGTGCCTTGCCCTAAAAACTTGGCTTTACTTGAAATCGCTTGAGAGTCAAAAACCTCAATAAAAATTCGTCCGATTATCTTTCGCTTTTGTTCAGGATCGGTCACGCCATGCAGGCCTGCGAAAAATTGTTCCTCGGCATTGATCACCATTAATTTCTTGGCAAATACCTGGGAAAATAGGGCTTCAGTCTCTGCCACTTCATTATGTCGATGAAGGCCATGATTTACATAGACGCAGTGAAGTTGATCGCCGATTGCCTTATGAATCAACAAAGCCGCTACCATTGAATCCACTCCGCCGGAGAGACCCATTATCACTTTCTCTTGTCCAACCCGATGTCGAATAACTTCGATTTGTCGAGACAAAAAGTCATTTAAATCAAAACTCTTTTGGGCTTTAGCAATTTTGAAAAGAAAATTAGAGAGGATCTGCAAGCCATCACTCGTATGACTTACCTCCGGATGAAATTGTAAGGCTAAAATTTTTCCCGTTTTATGCTCAATAGCCACGTGTTCGCAGGTGGAGCTCTTGGCAATAGTGCGAAAATCAGGCGGCACAATTTTTGCTTGATCGGAATGAGACATCCATACTTGCGACGAACCATTTAAGCCATCAAAGAGCAACGAGTTTTCTTTAATATCGATCATTCTTTGACCGAATTCTCGGTGACCGCATTTTTCCAAAATACCTTCGAAGTGCTCGACTATTAGCTGCATGCCATAACAAATTCCTAAGATAGGAATGCCAAGGTCGAAAATATTTTTATCGATGCGCAAGGGATTTTCGTCGAGCAAAGACTCAGGGCCGCCAGATAAAATAATAGCTTGGGGATTTTCTTTGGTCAATTCCTCAGCGTTTACACGCGCTGAAAACACTCGAGAGAAAACTCCAAGCTCGCGAACTCGTCGAGCAATGAGCTTAGTGGTCTGAGATCCGCAATCGATCACTGCAATGAATTTGTCGTTAGTCATGCTGCCCTCATCAACTTTTTAAAAAGATGCCTGCCGCAAAGGATTAGACAATAGCCTTGCGACAACCGGTATTGATCAATCACCATAAAAAGTGAGTATTGCCAAAGAACCCTAGGAGCGCTCATGACCTCTGCTCACGTGATCGATGGTAAGGCACTCGCCGAAATAATAATCAACGATCTTGCTCGACAAACAGCTGGAGCGCACACGCGGGCCCCCGGCCTTGCCACGGTTCTCGTCGGAGAAGATGCTGCGTCAAAAATCTATGTGGCTAATAAAATTAAAGCTGCAGCGCGTGCCGGTATAAAAAGTTTTCATCATAGTCTTGAAGTATCTAGTAGCCAAACGCAATTGATTGCACTCATCGATGAATTGAATAAGAACAACAACATCGACGCTATTCTTGTTCAATTGCCACTACCTAAACAAATTTCCGAACAAATAATTATTGAAAGCATTGATCCATCCAAGGATGTCGACGGCTTTCACCCATTGAACCTTGGGCGTCTCATGAGCGGTATTAAATCCACCGTCGCATGCACCCCTCTCGGTGTCATGCATATGATCAAAAGCGTCAACTATCCTATCTCTGGCAAATATGCGGTCGTCGTGGGCCGCAGTAATATTGTTGGTAAACCCATGGCTCATTTATTGTTACAAGCAGATGCCACCGTTACCATTTGTCATGCGAAGACTCAAAATTTAGCACAAATTACCAAGCAAGCCGATATCGTCATCGCTGCTGCCGGTCGCGCAAAACTTCTCAATGAAAGCCACATAAAGAAGGGAGCACTGGTAATTGACGTCGGAATCAATCGAGACGAGTCGGGAAAATTATGTGGCGATGTGGATTTTGATCGCGTCAAAGATATCGCTTCTTATCTTTCCCCGGTACCCGGAGGCGCTGGTCCTCTCACCATTGCCATGCTCCTAAAAAATACCGTCGATAATTTCATGCGGAGATGTCCATGAGTATAAAGACGACGCCATTGTTTCAATGTCATAAAGATCTTGGCGCCCACATGGTTGAGTTTGCGGGCACTATGTTACCCGTTCGTTATGATAGCGAAAAAGAAGAACACTTGGCAGTGCGCAATAGAGTGGGAATGTTTGATGTAAGCCACATGGGAGAATTTTTTGTTAATGGCGAACAAGCTCAAGAATTTTTGCAATATGTGCTGACGAACAACATCGATAATTTAGTTCCCAATCAAGCACATTATTCTCTCCTGCTCAATTATCACGGCGGTATTATCGATGATTTGATCGTTTATAAAATTTCTAACGAGAGGTTTTTATTATGTGTTAATGCTGGCAACATTAATAAAGACTGGGCATGGATTAAAAAACAGAGTGAAAATTTCAAGGTTAGCCTCGAAAATGCTTCCGATTCCTATGCACAGATCGCATTGCAAGGTCCCACAGCTGTTGACCTCATACAATCATTGACTCCCGATGTGGTGCCCAAACGATTTCATTTCGCAAAAATGGAGATCGCCGCTATTGAGTGCTTAGTAGCCCGCACAGGCTATACCGGAGAAGATGGAGTAGAAATATTTTTAGCTAATAAACTAGCTCCTGATTTGTGGAAAATTTTGCTTTCTCACGATGTAAAACCTTGTGGCCTTGCCGCAAGAGATTCTTTACGCCTAGAAGCGGGGATGCTTCTTCACGGCACGGACATGGACGAAGAAACTAGCCCACTCGAAGCACGTCTGGCATTTGCCGTCGCTATGAATAAAAATTTCATAGGAAAAGAAGCGCTCATCAATCAAAAACAACAAGGCTTAAAGAAAAAACTAATCGGTTTTAAATTGAAAGAGCGCGGTATTGCTCGCCATGGTTTTAAAATATTAAGCAAAAATAATAGAGAAATTGGCGAGGTCACTTCTGGTACATGGCCGCCCAATCATGAGCACGCCATTGGCCTTGCTTATGCCACAGATATTACTTTGAACAATGGCGATGAAATCTTTGTTGCTATCAGGCAACGTTTAAGCCCGGCCATCGTGGCCAAACCTAAATTTCTTTAACTTCGGGAGCTACAATGTCTAAACTCATACCCAGCGATCGATTATTTAGCGAAGAGCACGAATGGGTAAAGCTCAGCGGTGAAACCGCGATCATCGGTATCAGCGAACACGCACAATCTGCGCTTGGCGATGTCGTTTACGTTGAATTACCCGATCCCGGAAAAGAAATAGTTAAAGGCAAAGCGATCGGCGTCGTGGAAAGCGTTAAAGCCGTGAGCGATATCTATGCGCCGCTTTCAGGCATTGTGCTTGCGGTTAATCAAAAAGTTATTGACCATCCTGAACAAATTAACAGCGACCCTTATGGGGAGGGATGGATGTTAAAGATTCAGGTGCTTGACCCAAAACAAGCCCAACTATTGATGAATAACCAGGCTTACGAAGAATTGTTGGAAAAGGAAGCTAAATAACTGTGATCTTTAACTTTTCCCTAAGACATCTTCGGCATCTTTGTCATCTTCGTGCTTGACACGAAGATCCAAGCACTCCCTCATATCCTGGATACTCGGGTCAAGCCCGAGTATGACAGACATTTAGATCAGCGTTTATCGATAGTTTCTCAAAGGAGGTATGAGGTAAATTCTCCCCCAAAGCAGTTGACAAACAACAGAGCTCCTGAAAATAAAAGTTAACTATATTAATTATATAAAAACTCTTATCCAGGCAATAAAGTGACCACGATTAAATGCATTATTACAACATTAATGCTGCTTCTTCTATCCACAAGATCAAGTGCCGAATATGTATCTATGAAAGTGAATGCAAAAGACTCGAACGCATATCTCGGATGTATGATTGGCGTTGTTCCTATGGGCGGTTCGTCTCGTTTTGCACTGTATCAAAAATTCTTTTCAAAGGATGTTATTCCTGAGAATCTTTGTGAGGGTTTATGGGAAACGCCTTTTGAATTTTCTGACAGCGAAGCCGATGGCACAACTTCCAATTTAATTGATCATGAAATCATCTATTTCTTTAAGTTGGCTCGCCATTTTGTGAAATTAGAACAACTTCAAATAACACCTAATATACCAAATAACGACGACACAAAAAAAACTTGTGAAATAATTGACCTTGTCAAATCTGAAATTACTAAAGGGGAAATCAGTTTTTCCAATTATAAAAGACATAGTGATAATCCTTCATCAAACCTGACAGAGTTATTCGATTGGCAAAATATGTCGAAGATGCGCGCGCGAATAGAGCAACTATTAAGCGATCCAATAGAATCTCTGGATTTGCTTGGCGAGCTTTTTTCCGAAGTAGAAATGTACACTTTGCGCCCCCATGAGGCCTTGGAGTCAGTGTTATCCAGTTGGGAACAAGAAGCTGGCTTTCAGGGCTCAGTGCTTTTATGCCACTTCACGAGCGCTATCAATTTTTTCTTTGCCTTGGACCAGGGCTTTATTATCGACGACCAAGCCAATGTTCGAAGTGGCCATGGAAGGGATTGCCACCGGATTCAAGCTAATTTAATTTTACGAGCTCTGAAAAAAAATCCCCTTGAATTCATGGACGAGGTGGAACTAGCCGAACGTCGTGGCCGAGGCACTGTCCAGCTTTGGGCGATGAAATTTTATAAAAATTTCGGGCGTTTTTTTCATGACGCTTCCGGCGACGAACAAGCAATGGCCACCGCCAATTTATTGGAAAAAGAATGGGTTGATCTATTTGATGTTGCGCCGAGAAATCCTTGGCAGAAAATGGTCGGAAACTTCAGCTGCCCGGAATTTATGACATCATTTTTGAGAGAAAAATTACATTTTTGTAATCGATGAGCGAATCCCCGGCGCTATTCCACCGTGACACTCTTCGCCAAATTCCTAGGCTTATCCACATCAATCCCTTTATGATTACTCAAATGATAGGCCAATAATTGCATGGGAATAGTGGCGAGAATAGGCAAAAGCGTTCCATCGCAATCTTCGAGCGGAATAAAAAAATCCGCTTCTTCTTTAACTTGCGCGGCATTTTTGGGAGCAACCGCAATCACTCGAGCACCGCGGGCTTTTACTTCAGCAAGATTACTCAGAGTTTTTATTTGTAATGCATCTTTGGAAAAAATCACTACCGCGGGCATGCCAGCGTCGATAGTAGCGATGGGGCCATGCTTGAGCTCTCCTGCAGGATAGCCTTCCGCGAAAATGTAAGACAGCTCTTTCATTTTGAGCGCCCCTTCCAAAGCTACCGGCAAAAGTTCGCCTCGACCCAGAAAAAGCATGCGTGGCTCGTTCATCAGTTCTTTAGCGATGCCGCTGATGGCACCATCTTGTTTAAGCAATTCTACGACGCCATGTTTGAGATCCGAAAAGGCGGCAACTTTGCTTTTTTCCTCATTCATAGAGACAGGCTTTTGAAATTTTTCCAAAGCCAAGGTCAATAATTTTAAAGCCACCACTTGAGCGACAAAGGCTTTAGTTGATGCCACCGATATTTCCGGGCCTGCGTTTAAGTACAAATTGCCGCCACTTGGCTCACAAAAACGAGCAATGGCAGAGCCCACCACATTACACACCGCCATGCAAAGCGCACCGCAGCTGAGGCCTTTATTGAGTGCAGCCAAGGTATCTGCCGTTTCACCCGATTGGGAAATAGCGATGACCAAAGTTGAATTATCGGTCAAAGTGGTGCGGTAGCGATATTCGCTGGCGATTTCCACATCCACAGGAATTCCTAAAATAGCTTCAAGGCCAGGCTTCGCAATTAAACCTGCAAAATATGAACTGCCACAAGCGATAATATGAATGCGGCGCATCTGACTGATACGCTCAAAATCCAGTTGAAAAGCTTCCAAGTTGATCAGACCATTTTTGATGCGGCCTCGAAGTACGCGATCAATCACTTCAGGCTGTTCAAAAATCTCCTTGTGCATGAAATGCTCATGGCCACCTTTTTCGATAGTCTCGATCTCAGCATCTAAAGGAGAAAGCTCAAAAAGTTTAATAGCCCCGGCGGCATCAAAAACTCTGATTTCACTTTTGCTGATAAAACCATAATCACCATCATTCAAGGGATAATAATCAGGCAAATAATCTACGAGGGCCATCTGATCGGACGCGAAAAAACACTCGCTTTGTCCTCGTGCAACGATCAAAGGCGAGCCATTTTTCACGAAATAAACATGGTCATGATCGCCATCGAGCATGATCCCTAATGAAAAAGCGCCTTCAAGAATGGTGCAGGTCTTTCTAAGCGCATCCAAAACATCTAAGCCTTCTTCGAGCAGGCCATCAAGGACATGAGCCACAACTTCGCTATCGGTTACCGAGGAAAATTGGTGGCCTTTGGTCAAAAACTTGCGCTTTAGTTCAGCATAATTTTCTATAATACCGTTATGCACCACCGATACACGGCCATAATTATGCGGGTGAGCATTCATGTCGCTGGGGGCTCCATGAGTGGCCCAACGAGTGTGACCAATGGCGCGAAAACCACTCAAAGCCAAAGGATTAATTTTGGCTTTCAGCGCATTGAGTTTACCTGCGGCCTTTTCCACCACGACGGATGCATTTTTTTCATCGATAGCAATGCCAGAAGAGTCATAGCCGCGGTATTCTAAACGCTCGAGGCCCTTAATAATAACGTCTTTGGCATTTTGCTCGCCGATATATCCAACGATTCCGCACATATTGATTTCCTTTGGGCACTAATCATATTGATAACAAAAGGGAGGCGCTCATGGCTCACAAACTTGGTCTAGGCAATGTCATAAACGGTTCATTTAAAGAAGGAACTATAACACTTAAGAGCAAGAATCCAAGCCGTAATTTTGAGCAAGTCTTTAGTACCACCACTGATCCTGCGCACGTTCTTCTAGCCATAGATTCGGCTAAAAAAGCTTTAAGTTCCTGGGCTTATGCCAGTCCTCATCAAAAACAGGTTTTTTTTTCACAGCTCAAAGCCTGCTTCATAAAAAATGAAGCAATTATCGCTGAGGCCATATCCGACGAGATGGGCAAGATCAAAAGCGAAGCTTTAATTGAAGCAAAAAGTCTGAGCGCTCGCATCGATCTCATGCTCGATCATGGCGCAACTCGTGTCAAAACAGAAGTTTTATACGACCTTCGTGCAGAAACGCGCTATCACCATCAAGGCGTACTGGCCGTCATCGGTCCCTTTAATTTTCCTGCTCACTTAGTAAATGCCCACGTGATTCCAAGCCTCCTCATGGGCAATACCGTCATTGTTAAGCCCTCTGAAGTTTGCCCACAAGTAGGCGAGCTCTACGCAAAATGTTTTCTGGAAGCGGGCTTTCCGCCCGGCGTGTTCAATATGATCCAGGGAGATGGTAGCATCGGAAAATTATTGTGCGCTCACCCATTTATCGACGGTGTGCTCTTTACGGGCAGCTATCCGACTGGCCGCGCTTTACAAGAATTATTAATTGACCAGCCTCATAAAATTCTTGCTCTTGAGTTGGGCGGAAAGAACTTTGCCGTCGTGATGGATGATGCTGATCTTGAACAAGCCGTTCTTGAAATTGTTCAAGGTGCATTTTTAACGACGGGACAGCGCTGCACAGCTACGAGCAGAGTGTTAATTCATGAAAATATTTTTGCTGAATTCTCACGACTTCTCTTGGCCATCACCAAAAAAATCGAACCTGATCTTCTTAAAAATGAAGGCATGTTTGGGCCTTTAGCAACCGAAGGCGCACTTCATAAATTTAAGGCTGGCCTTGATCGCGCACGGGGTGAAGGCGCAGAAGTTTTGCTCGAATCGCGATTTTTTGATGGGGGCGCCTTCGTGACGCCGTCAATCTATCGCGTAAAATCGAGTCATCCTATCACCGGTTATTTGAGTGACGAACTATTTGGGCCGAATCTCGCTCTAGAAACTTTTAATAGTCTTAACCAGGCCATTAACCGAATAAATGAAAGCCCTTACGGTCTCTCTAATGCTATTTTTAGTCTCGATCATAACAATTGCGATCGACTTTACCGCGAGACAAAAAGCGGTGTGCTTAATTTCAATCGCTCCACCAACGGCGCCTACGGACAAATGCCTTTTGGCGGGGTCAATAAAAGCGGCAATCAGCGAGCCGCAGGCATTGATGCTGTTCGCTATGCAAGCTTTCCTGTAGCAATCACTAGTCTCGCTTACGGCGATAGTGCAGCAACTAGTGAGCTTAAAAAATTATTTAAAGAAATTAGCGTGGAATCCGTTTCAATCGAAATTATTAGACTTCGCCATGAGATTGAAAAAACTTTTGAAATTTTTGGTATCAACACCGAAGCTGCTGCTCTTGACCGATTGATTTATTTAAAGCGATCTTTCGGCGCTATTGATAAGAAATCGAAAGAATTTTTCTCAGGCTTATCGGAAATCTTCGGCGCAAGTCTAGTCGTTGATCAGCACCATCTGGTTTTTCATTTGCAGCTCATAAAAAATGCTGAGCAAACTTTAAGGGAGCTCGAAGTTTATCTCGAACAATCAGCAGCCCATATCGGTCTGAGCTTGGCCCATCATCTGCCACTAAAGATCAATATTCCCAGTGGCATGCACATTCCGCGCTCACGCGCTATGCTTGATCGTCTCTATCAGGGACATTTTTTGCCCAAAGAAAAAAAATCGCCAGTCATCGATCTTGGGCGTAGCCGAGGTGCTTATCTCGCCAGCGTCGACGATGATCCATTAATTTTATTTGATGCAGCGAGTCAAATTGCTACCTTGGGTGCTGGCTTTAATGCCGATACCTTCCAAAATGCCTACGACACCGGGCACTTTGACCTAAACCTCGTGGAAAATTACGATCTCAGTCAAGAAGCTCATGATCAATCTGAGCTAGCGCATGATGCTCATCAAGCCCAACTAGAATTTGAAAATTTTCTTCATGAGCAATCGAATCAAGTTTTTTCCTCCATTGCCTTTGGTTCTTCGGGAGCCGAAGCCAATGAAATAGCGCTTGATCTTTGCCGCCAAAACGGACCGGGCGGTACACGGATAATTGCTTTCGAAGGTGCCTTTCATGGCCGAACTATCATGGCACTCCAAGCTACCTACAACAAGGAAAAGCGGGGCCCCTTCATGTTTAAAGGTTATGAAGCGAGCTTCGTTCCTTTTCCCAAAATGGATTCACCTGATCAAGAACCTCCTGTCGACTCCTATTTTCTGAGCCAATGGGCAAAAGCAGAAATTCCTGTTTTTAATCAAGCTGACAACCTCTTGGCCGCTGAGATAAACAGTCTTTGTCGCGTAAAAGAAGAAATCGAAAGAGGCAATATTTGCGCCGTAATCATAGAGCCGATGCAATGTGAAGGTGGTGACCAATATGCTTCTAATCGTTTTTTTAACGCTCTTCGTGCCCTTACGCGAGCCTTAAAAACCCCGCTGATCTTCGACGAAGTGCAAACCGGTTTTCATTTGGGAAGAAGATTTTTTTGGCATCAGCAATTTAATTTGCGCGACCACCAAGGAAGACCGGAAACTCCTGATTGCATCACCTTAGGGAAAAAAGCTCAGCTTGGAGTCTGCATGAGCGTATGGCCTAACACACGAAGCTATAGCCCTCATGTTATCCAACTTAAGCGAGGCCTCTTACAAGGCCGAGCCATCAATAGCCAAATAGCCCTAGTGATGGAGAAAAAAGCCAAGAAAGAACTCCAGCGTCTGGAAGAATATTTCCCCGAGCTCATCACCAATGGGCGGGCTTGCGGTTTTGCTTTTGCCTTTGACATGCCGAGTTCGAACTTGGCCAATGATCTCATTAATCAACGCTTCGAACGTGGGTTTATGGCCTATATTGCTGGCGAAAGGACCTTACGTTTTCGCCTTAATATGACTACCACCGACCGAATCATCAATTCGCTTTTCGAAAAGATTTTTGTAGCTCTCATAGACATGCGTGATGGCCATAGTTTTAAGAGAGAAATTTCTCCTAATGCCCTCGTACAAAAAGCCAATTCTCCCTTCGGTAATATTAGTTTTGTCGAACTCACAAAAGAGAATTTTGATTCATATGTTCATGCGGTGGAGAATATAGAAAATAACGCCTATGAAGAAGGTAGACGCGATAGTATGGCGACATTGCGTGGATGGCTTCACCATAAAGATAGCCTCGGACTTGTGCTTAAATGTCATTTTAATGGCGAAGAAATGGTGGGCGGTTATGTTATTGGAGGGCCACTGGAAAATACCAAAATCGATGGGCCTAATCACGATCCACTACGTAAAAAATTGCATACTTTCTACTCGGCCAATGTAACCCTTGACGCTCGTATTCGGGGCCACGGCCTAGGTACAATGCTCAAAAATGAGCAAATAGGTCGTGTCAAAGGTATGAAAAATGAAAAAGGTGAGCCTCGCTATCACTTTCTTGTGGGCCGCAATCGACTGGATCTGGCAATAGTCATGACTCACATAAATCAGCAGTTAGGTGCATACACAGTAGGTATTTATGAGCATCAATACGGAAAAGAAGATGCTACAGCACTCTATTATCGTTTGCCCCTGATAAAAACCCAACATCTATCTCAACATAGTACAGTCAGTGAAATTCTTGATTGCCGAAACAGTATTCAGCAACCCTTCCGCCAGCCACCAGAAGGTTTACAAGTAGATTTAGCCAAGAACCGTCTACGAACCATAGTAGGCACAAAACTAACCTTGTCGAATTGGGCCACGCCTAATTTGGTGCGCTATAGCGAGCTTTTACGGGCTCTCATGCCGTCTTGTCTCAAACACACCTATTTCACGTCGGGACGAGACGAAGTGGTGGATAAGGGTGTACGAAGTCTGCGTTTTCATCGCTTGGAAGCTGATATGGTGATTGGCTTTAGTCACCAATGGCTCGGCACCATTACGGCTGCCGCGCGTTCACTCAGTCATGACCAGGGCCAATCTCAACCTTTTAAATGGTTTGATTGGCCTCATATTCCTCACCCTGCGATTGTCGGCAATCATGCCAGCCTCACTCAGTTATCGAGCCTGCTATCTTTGGTTCCCCATGAGAAGGTACTCGCCATTGTAGTTGAACTCATGGGCGAAAAATCAGGGGCTAATTTTGACGCGCATTATTTGTCGGAGTTAGAAAAGATCAGAATGCGCACTGGCATCCCTCTTGTTTTCGTCGAAAGCACCTCTGCTCTCGGACGTTCAGGACAATCCCTCTTCTTGACTGACACTTTGCCCGTCAAACCCAACATGGTGTGGTGGTATAGTGGTGGACAACTCGGCCACGTATTTGTCGACGATCAATATTTCGTGGAAAAACCCCTCACCTTGATTTCCACCTGGGATGGCGATGATTTGTCAATCGCGCGGGCCTATCACCATCTGATAACTGCGAGCAAACAAAGTCGTGATCCTCTTCAACAATTTGACCGCGATCTTAGGGCTCTTTTAAGTCCCGAGCACCATCGAGGCCAGGGGAGTTGGCATGGAATTAAATTACCAAAAATCGGCACGGCCAAGGCCCAGGCATTGGCCAAAGAGCGCGGAATTCTTTTCGGGGCAGGCTTTGATGATTGGCTCATGGTTTGCCCACGACCGGATTTTAGTCCTGAGCTTTTACAAAGAGTTTTAGAAATGGTGAAGCAACTTATTTGACCCATTATTTGGATAAATAAAAAGTTATGAACTCCCATTGGTTTGGGGGCAAAATCTGCCATGTTATTATTATAACCCAGGTGGCAAGATGAGCGGACGACCATTGCGAGTTCTAGAACTGTTAAGCGATGACTCTCTTACGATTGGACATCAACACGGCGAAACTTTTAGGCGAGAAATCGCCGACCTCGCTGAAATCCGCATGGAACGCATGTGTGCGGTTTCTCATTATAAGCGTGTAAAAGATGTGCTCGCTCTCGCGGAAAAACACCTCGCGCCTCTGCAAGATTTTGATGTTGATCTTTTCTTAGAGCTTCGCGGCATTGCTGAAGCGAGCAACGTTTCTTTGGAACGCTTGGTGGTGCTCAATCACTATACTGATTTAAGGGATATCGTTCCGAATACAGGATTTTATGCTGGGCGAAGGCCAGAAAATTCCGAAGATATCGGCGGCTGCTCGATCATTTTTAGCCCCACACCAAAAGGCCCCATGCTCGGACAAACCTGGGATATTCACGGGAGCGCAGAGCCCTATGTCTTGATGCTGAAAGTGCAGGACGCTTTGGTTTTTAGCATCGTGGGTTGTCTTGGCATGACGGGAATCAACAAGCATGGCGTCGCCATCGCTCTCAATAATTTAAGCAGCTTTGATGCTCGCATTGGCGTTTTATGGCCAGCTTTGGTACGAAAAGCCCTGACTCATGATAGTGCCAAGCGCGCCAAAGAAGAAATCATCAATGCACCAAATGGTTCTGGTCGCCATTATGCCATTGCCGACGAGAAACACTTTTTTGGAATTGAAACCAGCGGCACCAAAAAGAAAATTATTTGCGATGATCCAAATCAAGTTTATTTTCACACCAATCACTGCCTCGATCCTGAAATGCGAAAAACCCACGCTATTCGCAAAGACTCAAATACCCTGTGGCGTTTTCAGCACCTTGATGAGGTAACCCGGACTGAAGATTTATCGAGCGCCGAAAATATCTTTCTTGCCTTCAAGCCTATCTCCATGACCCCCGAAAAAAGTCGTCCTCATAAAACCACTACTTGTGGCACTTTGGTGATGGATATCAATAAACGCATGGTTTTAGGGTGCGCAGGAATCGCCGATGAAGAATTGCTCAAATATTCGCAGACGCGATTAAAGCTTTAGGAATAAAGCCTTTTGTTAGAGAGCTTTAAAAATCGCACAGACGCATCCTTATTCTTGACCAATATCGCCATGACGAATTTAGCGTCTTTGACCCGCGAATGATTATCCTACCAAGGGCCCCAATTATGCAAAGCGAACAACTCCGTCAGCGTTATAAAAAATCAGTCTTTATTCCTTGGCAAAAACAGCAAGACGCTGAGCCTTTGATGATCAAGGAAGCGAATGGCGTGTATCTGAATTTGGAAAATGGGGAAAAACTTCTCGATATGAAATCCAGCGCATTTTGCGCAAACCTAGGCCACAACCATGCAGGAATGCAAAAAGCCATCGCCACCGCCGCGGCGCGGGCAGAAGTAGTGAGCTCCGAAACCTTTTGCCCGGAGCGATTAGGTTTAGCAGAAGATCTTTTGCGCATCGCCCCAAAAACCCCCACCCATTCTTTAGAAAAAACTTTTTTTACCTTAGGCGGCGCTGAGGCCAATGAAAATGCGATAAAAGTGGCGCGCATGTTCACCAAACGCCATAAGATTGTAACGCGCTATCGCTCCTATCACGGAGCAAGCCTCGCCACTATTAACTTTAGCGGTGATTATCGCCGCATCCCCGTCGACAATGCCATTACTGGGGTCGTGCGATTTCCCGACCCTTATCCTCGCGGGAGCGGACAAACAATCGACACCGTGCGATTACTCGAGGAGATTATCGAAATAGAGGGCCCAGAGACGATCGCCGCCATCATGCTTGAAGGCATCACCGGCGCCAACGGCGTCTTCATTCCGCCCGCCGATTATTGGCCCCGTATTAGACAGCTCGCCGACAATTTTGGCATTTTATTAATTGCCGACGAGGTCTTGTCTGGTTTTTGGCGGACCGGAAAATGGTGGGGCGTCGATAACTTCAAAGTAGCCCCAGATATATTAACCATGTCCAAAGGCTTAACCGCAGGCTATATGCCGCTCGGCGCTATGATGGTTAATCAGGCCATCTCAAAACATTTCGAAAGTGAAACACTTTCTTGTGGTCTCACGCAATATGGCCATTCCCTGTCATGCGCGGCCGGGCGTGCCGCCATTGGGTTTTATGAAAACGACGGCATTGGGGAAAATGTTCGTGCCCGCGGTCAAGAATTATCGGAGTCCTTAAAAGCACTCAGTCTGGATCATGCTTTGATCGCAGAAACGCGTTCTATAGGCTTATTGGCGGCAATTGACCTCGCCAAACCGGGCGCTAAGGATCAGCCTTTAGTTCCTTATCGTGCGGTGGGAGATAAATTAAAGCCGACTATAATGTTACAAAAAGCGCTTCGTGAACATGGAATCTCGACGGTGGTGCGCTATTCGACTATCATTATTGCGCCCCCGCTGACTATTAGTGGGAGTGAGCTTAGGGAAGGGATGATGGGGATTGATGGGGCGCTAAAGCTTTTGGCAGAGAGTAAATGAAGCAGCACGCTCCCTCGCCCGCTTGCGGGAGAGGGCTCGGGGTGAGGGTGGAGTGACTCATACAAT